>JBOGGN010000274.1:0-32986 GCA_050744165.1 Acidimicrobiales bacterium
GGTCGTAGGTGCCGGCGTCCTGGTAGCGGACTCGGTGGTGATGCCGGACGGGTCAGGGTCGGGCGCCGAGCCGGGAGCCGGCTGAGCGGCACCTGACGACCCCAGCGACGCGAATCCCCAGCCAATCCAGCGGGGCGGCCGCCGTTTCAAGCGGTAGCAAGGACTACCTGAAGGTGCAGTGGATCGGGGGGGTAGAGTAAGCCGCGGGGGGACGCGGGTTATCCGACCCGCCCTTGTCAAAGGGCGTTTTCGGCGAGCCGCTTCCGCACCCCGGGGAGCAGGCTCCAGGATGGGCGTATGCCGACGTCAGCCGCTGCGGTCTCCCCTGACAGGGGAGAGCCGTCGCCCTGGATCGTCCGGTGGGCCATGCTGGTGCCGGCAGAGGGCGTCGTGCTCGATCTGGCATGTGGAGGTGGGCGGCACACGGGGTTCTTCCTGGACCGCGGCCATCCGGTCGTCGCGGTCGACCGGGACCTCTCGGGCATTGCCGACCTGCGGGTGGTGCCGGGGCTCGAAGCCATCGAGGCAGACCTTGAGGACGGGCGGCCGTTCCCACTGGTGGCGCGGCGGTTCGCGGGTGTGGTCGTGACCAACTATCTGCACCGGCCGTTGCTGCCGGAGCTGGTGGCGGCCGTGGCGCCGGGCGGCGCCCTGCTGTACGAAACCTTCGCCGACGGCAACCAACGTTATGGGCCGCCGTCGAATCCTGATTTCCTGCTTCATCCCGGTGAGTTGCTCGAGGCGGTTGCCGGGGAGCTCACGGTGCGGGCATTCGAGGAGGTGACCATCGAGACGCCGCGGCCAGCGGTGGTGCAGCGGATCGCCGCGGTGCGGGAAGAGGCGCGCGTGTGAGCGGTTCATGAGACGACAAGGCAGCACCCCATGCGTAGCCGGACCTAATCCCACTGGCACCGATGACTCCCACGCCGGGCCGGAGTCTGTAAGCCATGGTGACCTTTCCCGGCGAGTCCGTCGACTACCGCGCCGCCCGTGACCGCCTGCTCGCGCAGGAGGCCGAGTTGCGCCGCTTGACCGAAGCCGTGGCCGCGTTCCGCCGCGCCCTCCCGCCAGGCGGGGAGGTCCCCGAGAATTATGTCTTCGATGGCGTCGGTCCTGACAGCGCAATCGAAAAGGTCACGCTGGCCGAGTTGTTCGGGCCCGGCAAGGACACGCTGTTCACCTACAACATGATGTTTCCTCGCTCGCCTGACGAGGATCTCCCGTGCCCGTCGTGTACGCAGTTTCTCGATTCCTTCGACGGGGTGGCCGCACACGCCGACCAGCGGATCAACGTGGTCGTCGTCGTGAAGACGGCATTGCCGAATGCCCTCGCCCACGCCAGACGGCGAGGCTGGCGGCACCTGCGGCTGGTGTCGTCGGCGGGAAGCTCCTTCAATCGCGACTACCACGGCGAGGCCGAGGACGGCCAGCAGCAGCCGATGCTCAACGTCTTCCGCCGGCACGGCTCGATGATCCGGCATTTCTGGAGTTCCGAACTGATCTTCGCGGAACCCGACCCGGGACAGGACCCCCGGCATGGCGACACCATCGACCCGCTGTGGAACCTTTTCGACCTCACTCCCGATGGGCGCGGTGTCGACTGGTATCCCGAACTCAGCTACTGAGGTGGCTACGCCTTGTGCAAGCCGTGGTCACCGAGGGGCCCGACCTTCAGTCCCCGCTCCTCGAACGCCGCCGCCAGCATGGGGAGAGCGCCGAGGGTAGCCCGCCAGCTCTCCGGGGCCGACGTGCAATCGGAGTCGTGCAGGAGGACCGTCGCCCCCGGCAGCAGCCCGCCCACCACGTCCGCGGCCACCGTCGCCGGGGTGGCGCAGGACCGCCAATCCCGGCCCCAGGTCGTCCAGAGGACCGTCCGCAGGCCGAGGCGGCGCGCCGAGGTCAGGCTGCCCGCCGACAAGGCGCCGTAGGGCGGCCGGAACCAGATCGGAGAGACGCCAACGCCCGAGCCGGAGGCCGAGCCCGAGGCCGAGCCCGAGCCGGTCGAACCCGACCCCGCGGAGGTGCTGTCGTAGATGCTGTCCAGCGCCCGGGC
This sequence comes from Acidimicrobiales bacterium, assembly GCA_050744165.1. GTDB lineage: Bacteria > Actinomycetota > Acidimicrobiia > Acidimicrobiales > Palsa-688 > JBOGGN01. Next base: position 2,054 of record JBOGGN010000274.1, read on the forward strand.
GAGGTCGGCCCGAATCGCAGCCGGCGTCAGGTGCAGGTGGGAGAGATGCTCGTCCCCGTGGACGCCGATCTCGTGGCCCCGGGCCGCGATCTCTGCGGTGAGCGCGGGGGCCCGGCGCACCATGGAGCCGAGGAGGAAAAAAGTGGCCTTCCACCCGAGTTCGTCCAGCGCATCGAGGAACGCCGGGGTAGACATCGGATCGGGCCCGTCGTCGAAGGTGAGCGCGACGTGGTTGGGGTCACCGATGCCGGCGAGGCCCGGCAGAGCCCAGCACCGCAGGCTCCGCCACGACGCGAGGGCGGGCAAGGCGTGGCCGGCGAGGAGGCCGGCAGCGAGCGCGCCAGTGCCGGCTCCGGCCAGGAGCAGCCGGCTGGTCACACCAGATCCGAGAGGGGAGCCCCCGCCAGGTGGAATAGGTTCAGCTGGGCCTGCAGTTGGGTGAGAAGGTTTTCGACCTGCTGATTCCCGGCGTCGGCCCCGTTGACCAGGTAAATGTGCCGAGCCGAAAGGTGGGCTACGTCGTCGTCGGTGGGCGACAGGATGTGGTTGGGCACCACCGTCTCGGCGTGGGCGTCATGGCAGGCCACCAGGTCGAAGACGTTGAGCCGCCGGCCGGGGACGAACAGTCCCACCGGCTGGCCGGATATCTGGGTGAGCACGTGGTTGGCGGCTACGTCACCGTCGGCTCGCCGCCAGGGAGACTCGTCGATGCGGTGCCCGGCGGCGTTCACGCGGGTGCCGGCACCGCCACCGGCCACATCGATGCCGAGCGTGACCAGGTTTTGCACCGCGGCCGGTGAGCTGGCGGCGGTCTCCTCGTCGACGACGGCTGTGGCGTGCATCGCTGACAGCTGGGTAAGGATCGCGGGGTCGGACAGCGCTGAGGGGCCGAGGCGAACGCCGATGAAGGCCACCTCGCCGGAATTGCTGGCCGGTCGGGCGACACCGGCACCCTGCCCGGTGGCAAACGCGACGCCCGACGTCATGGCGGCCCACACGAGGGCGCCCGCGGCCACCAGACCCGCCAGCCGCGTCACCCATATCGTCGGTCGGCTGTGACGGGACCGGTGCCCATGGTGGCGACGTCCCGGCCGGCTTTCCTTGCCACCCCCGGTACCGGTCGCCTCGAGGCCGTCTGCGCCCGTCCCCCGAGAGGGGAGCGGCTCGATCGGGGCCCCGGCACCCGCCCGCACCGACCCGACCGCCGCAGATGCGGCCGGTGCCAGTCCCGTCGTCCCCAGTCCCGTCATGGCGAGCATCTGCCGCAGCGGCTCAGCCGGGTCGAAACCAACCCCATCGGCGACGCAGGCGAGCTCCTCGATGTCGATCTCGTCGTCCCCAGGTACCGGCGCCCCCAATTTGGCCAGCGCGTCCCAGTCGTCAAGCCCACCCGTGCCGGTAACGGCGACGTACTCCACGTACCGCGCCGGATCGGCGATGAACATGGCCTTCCCGGCCTCGACCATGGCCTCGCGCGTGGGTCCCGGCGTGGTCACCAACTCGATCAGCCGCAGCAACTGGTCCTTGGTCCTCGCCGCCCGGCTGACGCCGACCGCCTGCATCTCCGCCGTGTTCTCTTTGCCGTGGCCCGCGATCGGCCGGAAACTGATAATCGGCAGCCCAACGGACAGTGCCTCCATGGCGGTGAGTCCGCCCGCGTTTTCCACCAGAACGTCGCTGGCCGCCATCAGGGCCGGCATGTCGTCGGTCCAGCCCATGGCCCGCCCGCCGGGGATGTGGCTCAGCCGTTCCCGGAGGTGGTCGTCCCGGCCGCACACCGCGATCGGCGTGAACTGGTGGCTATTGGCAATCGTCTTGAACGTCGAGGTGACGTTGCCGACGCCCCACGACCCCGAGACGATGAGCACCGCCCGCTCGTCGTCGGAGAGACCGAGCGCGGCCCGGGTGGCGGCCCGGTCCTGGGGCTGGTCGAAACGCGACGACACCATCGGTCCGGTCGCGATCGACGGCCGCCCGCTCATGGCCTGCGCCAGCTCCGCAGGACGGGAGTGCACCGTCAGGTTGAGGTCGATGTTGCGATGGATCCAGAACGGGTGGACACCGAAGTCGGTGATGAAGTTGATCGTCGGGATCTGGAGCCGCCCCCGCCGCCGTAGCTCGCCGAGCACCACCGACGTCAGCGGATAGGTGGACACGATGACCTGGGCGTCGAGCTCGTCGGCCCAGCGCAACAGGTCGCTCGACATGAGGCGGGTCATCACACGGCCGAGCGGGGGGCACATTTTCGGCGAACGGAAGAAGAAGCGGTACGTGAGGTCGTAGCTCCACGCCATGTACTTCATCTGCCACTCGTAACTCGAGCGCAGCAGGTCGCCGATGCGCAACGGCCCGGCGGTGAGGAAGTCCTTCATCTCCGCCTCGTGGCCGGCAGCCTTCAGTCGCCGTACCAGCTCCCGGGCCGCGCCGTCGTGGCCGGCGCCCATGCTGGCCGACACCACCAGAACGCGGGTCGCCACGCACGGAAGGATAGCGTCGTCCCCCGCCGACCGGCCGGAGGTTGGCCCCGTCGAGGGCACCGACCCTCCGTTCGCTTGAAACCGCGGCGGCGAGCGCCGGCATGCACAACGTCCCGGACCATCCCCGGGTCGGCTGAGGGCGCAAACTGGCGCCACTAGAACGCGCGATAACGCGTTCTGGTGACGCCAGTTCGGGAAGCCAGAGCTCTTACCGCCGCCAACAACCGGGAGCCGCCACCCCCCGGTGTTTTCCCCACCCCTGCATGACGACCAGGGATACGGTGATCGTCATGCGAGTCCCTCTCACGATCGACCACTTCTTGGACCGGGCGGAGCTGGTGTACGGCGATCGGACCGCCGTTGTCGACGAGCCCGGAACCCCCGGCTCCTTTGGCGCCATGACCTATCGGGAGCTGGCCGCCAGGGCCCGGGGCATGGCCCGGGCGCTCGATGAGATGGGAATCGAGCACGGCGAGCGGGTGGCCATCGTGAGCCCCAACGCAGCGCGGATGCTGACCGCCTTCTACGGGGTCAGCGGCTACGGGCGGGTGCTGGTGCCCATCAACTTCCGGCTCAACACCGAGGAGGTGCAGTACATCGTCGAGCACTCGGGGGCGTCGGTGCTGCTCGTCGACCCCGAGTACGACGAGGTGCTCGGGTCGGTGGCGGCCAAGGAGCGCATCCTGCTCGACGGCCGCAACGACCGGGAGCTGTTCGCCCCGCTGGCGGCCACCGGCGCCCACCAACCGGTGCCGTGGGAGCCCGACGAGGACGCCACGGCCAGCATCAACTACACCAGCGGGACCACTGCCCGGCCCAAGGGGGTCCAGCTCACCCACCGCAACTGCTGGCTCAACGCCACCGTCTTCGGGTGGCAGACGGGAGTCAGCGACCGGGACGTGTACCTGCACACGTTGCCCATGTTCCACTGCAACGGCTGGGGGATGCCGTACGCGGTGACCGCCATGGGCTGCCCCCAGGTGGTGATCCGCAAAGTCGACGGGGCCGAGATCCTGCGGCGGATCGCGGCCCACGACGTGACCCTCTTGTGCGGGGCGCCGGCGGTCGTGGCCGCGGTGCTCGACGCCGCCGCCCGCCGACGGGCCCGCGGCGAGGAGGTGCCTGGGCGCAAGCGGGTGCGCATCGTGGTGGCGGGGGCGCCACCGCCGTCCAAGGTGATCGAGCGGGTGGAAACCGAGCTTGGCTGGGAGTTCATCCAGATCTACGGCCTGACGGAGACGGCGCCGGTGCTCACGATGAACCGGGCGCCGGCGGAGTGGGATTCACTTAGCCCCGAGCAGCGGGGGCGCCTCTTGTCCCGGGCCGGCGTGCCCGCCGTCGGTGTCCGGATCGCGGTCGATTCCGAAGGCGAGGTGCTGGCCCAGTCCAACCACGTCTTCGCCGGGTATTGGGAGCAGCCGGCGGAGACGGCGGCGGCGATGGAGGGGGGTTGGTTTCACACCGGTGACGGCGGCCACCTCGAAGACGGCGGCTACCTGGTGATCTCGGACCGAAAGAAGGACGTCATCATCAGCGGGGGCGAGAACGTGTCGTCCATCGAGGTCGAGGACTGCCTGTACCAGCACCCGGCGGTGGCCGAGGTGGCGGTGATCGGGGTGCCGTCGGAGCGCTGGGGGGAGACGGTGAAGGCGCTGGTCGTGCTGCGGCCGGGGTCGTCGGCCACCGAGGCCGAGGTGATCGAATTCACCCGGGGCCGGCTGGCCCATTTCAAGTGCCCCACCTCGGTGGAGTTCCGCGATTCGCTGGTGCGCACCGCCACCGGGAAGCTGCAGAAGTTCAAGCTGCGCAAGCAGTACTGGGAGGGCCGGGACCGTCAGGTGAATTGACAGGCGGGAAAAGGGGGGCGCTTCCCGGCGACGGGCCTGCCAGGGAGCCTGCGGGGGAACGTTGGCGCGGGGAGGTCAGGAGATGCCGGCGCAGGACGAGGCGGAGCCGGCGACGGTGTTGGGTTGGCCGTCGTCGGTCGCCGGCGGCTTGTTGGCGCTGCAGATCAGGTTGCCCCCGATGGTGTTGGCCTCGATTTGGGCGCCCACGTCGCCGGGGAAGGGTCCGGTGCCGGACGTGCCGGTCACCGACACGCTGCCGGTGATGTGGTTGTCCGCCACCTGGAGCGCGCCGTGGTTGGAGGCCAGGAGGACCGACGAGTGCAGGGTGTTGCCGGCGCAGCCGTCGTCGCCGGGGTCGCCGAGGAGCACGAAACCGCTGGCCCCGGTGATCTGCACGCTGCCGCCGACGCGGGAGTCGCACACCGCCACCGAACCGGGCCTACCCGTCGTCAGCAGGCCGCCCGCGACGCTCGAATCGAGCAACACCAAGGTGGAGCCGGCGGGCACGATCAGGGTGCCGCCGATGGTGGCCCCGACGATGCAGGTCGACCCGCGCCCGACGGTGAGCGTCCCCGACGACGGCCCCTGGGTGTGGTCGCAGGCCACGGTCGTGGACGCAGTGGCCGTCTCGTGGGCGGGATTGGAGTCCATGGTGGCGGTGGCGACGGAGGCGGTGTTGGTCACCACGCCGGGCGTGAGGCCGACGCGCACCGTGAGCGCGAAGTGCTGCACGCCGTCGGAGGGCGCCAACTGGGCGACGGTGCAGGTGAGGGTCCCGGCGGCGCCGACGGGCGGGTCGGTACAGGACCAGGCGGCGGGATGCGACTCGGACACGAACGTCGTGCCCGTCAGGGGGTCGGACAGCACGACCGAGGCGGCCGGGTCGGGGCCGTTGTTGACCACCGTGATCGGGTAGGTCACGATCGACTGCGGTTGCGCCCCGGGGGGAGCGGACTTCGTCACCTGGAGGTCGGCAAGGTTGACCGCGTCCTCGGGCTCGTCGCCAAGGGTGGAGGCGGTCGAGCTGTTGTTGCCGTTGCCGCTGTAGGAGGCTTGCCACTGGTAGGTGCCCGGCGTGGTGGGCAGGTACCCGCCGGGATTGTTGCCGAAAGCGGTCGTGTAGGTCCCATTGCCGGTGACCGTGACGACGTCGCGGTAGACGGTGGTGCCGCTCGGGTTGTGCAGCGTGAAGGTGATGGTGCCGCCGGGCGCATAGCCGCCGGACAGGGTGGCGCTGTCGGCCATGGCGTTCCCCGAGCCGAGAACCACGGGGCCGCCGGCGTCGGTTTGCAGCCCGGGGCTGGCGGCGTCGACGACCACCTGCTCATCGGAGCCGGCATCCGACGCCGACGCGTTGTTGCTGTTCCCCGCGTACGAGGCGTCCCATTGGTAGCTCCCGGTCACCGTCGCATCGGTGGGGAGGGTGTACCCGGTGGCCGTCGAGTACGTGCCGTCTCCGTTGGCCGAGACGGTCTCGGAGTCGACCTGGGTGGTGCCGTGGTCCAGGGTGAAGGTGATGTGGCCGGCCGGATCGGCGCCCAGGTTGGCGAGCATGGCGCTGTCGTCGAGGACCTCGGTGCCGTCGGCCAGCGTCACTGTGGTGGGGCTGGGCGTCGAAGTGAGATAGTCGCCCTGCACCGAGCCGGAGTCGCACGCGTGCCCCGGCTGGCTGGCGTCGCCACGCTGGTCGGCGGCCACCGGGCAGAGGGTGAACGCCGACCCGCCCGGCAGGCTGACCTGCAGCGGCGGCGAGTCGAGGGGGATGTCGCCGATGGCCGGGTTGCCGGTCAGGGGCATGATCGTCTGGGTCGGACCGCCGTTGTTGCTCAGGGCGCCGAGCTCCGACGCCAGGGCGGCGCCGGCGTTGACGTCGCCCGCGGCCAGCGGGGCCGAGAAGCACGAGGCGTCGCTGCCGACGTTGTAGCCGTCGTCGGTCCACGTCCCGGTGCCCTTAGTGCAGGGGGACCCCGAGAAGATGTCGCCCGCCACCACGGCGCCGCCGGTCCCGTCGTTGACCCCACTGGCGATGGCGCCCCCAGAGCTGTCGGCGGAAAAGGTGGAGGCGACGACGGTGAGGGTGCCGGTGCCGTCGTTGACCCCACTCGCGATGGCGCCCCCTATCCCGGAGCTGTCGGCCGTGAACGTCGAGTCGGTCACGGTCAGCGTGCCCGTCCCGTTTTCGAGGCCATTGGCGATGGCACCGCCCTGGTCGCTGCTTCCGCTCTCACCCCCGCCGCTGGGGAACATGACCTCGTAGGACCCGCCATCATTGGAGAAAGTGGAGTCGGTCACCGTGGCGGTGCCCTCGTTGTCGATGGCGCCGGCGTACACCCCGGACGAGTCATTGGAGAAGGTCGAGTTCGAGACCGCCAGCGTGCCACCGTGGTTGCCGATCGCCCCGCCCGGGTCCCCGTCGTCGTGGCTGAAGGTCGCCGCGCTCACCTGCACGGCAGAGGCCGCACCCATGGAGAGGGCGCCGCCTCCGTCACCAAACCCGTTCTGGAACGTCACGCCGCTGACGTGCAACCCGACGTTGGAGCCGACCGTAAGGATCGGCCCGGTGCAGCTGGCACAGGCGCCGGCCTGGCCTTGGTCGTCGCCGTCGAGGATCGGCGTGGTCACTCCCGGGCCGGGCTGGATCGTCACCGGGTTGGTCGCCGTGCCCGCATGGAGCACGAAACTGCCGACGTAGTACGTGGCCGTCGTGGCCTCGACACCTGATGTCTCCAGGTCGATCGTGCCTCCGGCCTGGACCTGGCTCAGGGCCTGCGCCAGGGAGCACTGGGCCGTGGGTGTCGACGATTGCGGACAGCCGGTGGTCGTCCCGGTTCCGGCGGCGTAGGCGTAGAGGGTCACGGGCGACGCCGACGCCGGCGAGGTGCCGGTGGCGACGGCCACAACCGGGCCGCCCAGCAACAGCAGGGCCGACACGGCGGCGCGTACCGTGGCCGACCAACCGTGGCGAACTGACATATGTCCCTCCTGTGATGCCGCCCGCCTCATCACGCCCTCCTACACCGCTCGATCACCCTGAAATCTAGTTCGCTCGATCACCCGTGACGCCTCTAGTTGGTGCAGTCGCCGAGTCGGCTTGGTGTCGTAGACGCCGTGTTGGGCCGGAGTGGCGGTGCTGGTTGTGTCGGGGTCGGGGCTGGGCACGATGCGGCGATCAGGGCGACGTCGCCCCCGCACTGACCGGTCCGGTATCGACCGGGGGAGGCGACGCCGGGCGTTCTCGGACCTGGATTTCGGCTCTCTTCTTCTTGTAGGCGTCGATGCCGACCTCGCTGATCTCGTTCGGTTTCCTGGGCCTCGGCGCCTCGTCTTTGGTCAAAGCGGACGACGCGATGCCGACCATGCTGGCGGTGCGCACCGCGACACCCATGGCGGGATTGACGGCGCTGGCGGCGGCAGTGAGCGCCTGGCCGACCACCAGGCCGGCGGCGAGGTGCATCCCCTCGTTGACCCCGGTCGAATAGGCCGTGTCGACCAGTGCCTTGGCGGTGCCGCGGGCGGCTTGTTGTATGGCTTTCCCGGATTCTGTCTCCGCCAGTTCGGGCATCCTCCTGCCGGTGGCGACGGCCGTCTCCGCCACCTTCGCAGCCCGCTTGGAGGCGTTGAACAGCAGCCCGATGTAGGTGGGCATATTGAGGAAGATGTCAGGAATCGTGCTGTCGGCAAAGAACTTGGCTGGCGCCTCCCGGACCGACGTCGCCACCGCGGCGGTCATTTCGTTGACCTTGTTTCGAGCCTGCGTCGTCAGATGCTTCTCGATCGCGTCGGCAACTTCCTGCTCCAGCTCTGCCCGGTGGCGTGCGACGAATCTGGCCTCTTCCAGTTTCTCACGCACCTTCTCGGGCGCGTCGGCTATGGCCTCGGCCGCCTCCTCGATCTTGGTCAGACAGACCATGATCGTCTTGAGCCGCCCGTTGAGTAACGCCAGATATCCCGCCGGATCCGCCGACGCCGCATCCACCTCTTCGGCCGTGAGCTCTAAGACCTTTATGTGGTCCTCTAGTTCGTGCTTCTTCAGGTGGGCGAGTTGCTCGAGGATCATGAGCTGCTCGGCCGAGGTGTCCTCACCTCTTAGGGCCTTCTGGCGCATCTCTTCCTTGAGCTCCTGCTGGCGGATATCGGACTCGTGTTCGCGCGCCGCCTTGCTCGCCTCATTTTTCGCTTCGAGTGCGGCGATGCGCTGTTGCGATTCCTCTCGATGGCTTTCGGCCACCGACTCTCCGATGGCAGAGACGGTGATCGCCCCCGCGGCCACGGCCGCGGCGACAAGAGCCTTGTTCCGGGAGCGCGAACTGGAGGAGCTGGAGGTACTCGAGGAACTCGAGGAAACCGGAGCTACTCGACGTGGTCGGACCACGACGGGCGCCACCGCCGCGTGGGTGAACGAAGGTGTCCGCCATGGGCATCCCCAAAGTCCATGCCGGGGTGGCGCTGGTGGGCGGCAGTGCCGGCATGGGCGTCGGAGCGGAGCTTGGCGTGGGGATGGGCGCCATCGCCGGGGTGATCCAGCTCGCCGGGCTGCTCCAGCCCATCGGGGTGCTGGCGGTCCTCGGGGCGGGCGACATCGGGGTGCTCGAGCTCATCGGGGTGATAAGGCTCATCGGGGCGCTCCAGCCCATCGGGGTGCTAAGGCTCATCGGGGTGGCCGAACTCTTCGGAGTGGTCGAACTCATCGGGGTGGACAGACTCATCGGGGTGGCCCAGCTCGTCGAGCTGCCGCGGCTCGCAGGGGTGGCCCGGCTCGCAGGGGTGGACGAACTCGCAGGGGTGGCGGAGACCGTCGGGGTGGCCGTGAGCGCCGGTGTCAGCGCGAGCAATGGACGCCTGACTGACGGCGCTAACGCGGCCGACGTTACGCTTGACCAGCCACCGGGCGACGCCATCCCGCCGCGCACGGCGGTCCGCAGCCTCATCGCGGCCCGGAAAGGTTGACGTTGCACCCGCTGAGGCCGGGCGCCCTGTCCCCCGACGAGTTGGACCGTCGCCCGGTTGCCGATGGTTCTCTGGAGGGCAATGAGCCCGGGCGCGTTCGAGGCGTCGATGGGTCCCGTGGCGAGCGGAAGCCTGGACAAGGCAGCCTCAGAACGACGAGGCGGGTTGCGGTTGGCGAGGGCGTCAGCATCCCTGACCGCTCGCGCTCGGCCCCTCACCAAAGCTCCTCCCTGGAAGCACGCCGCCCCTGCAGCCGTCCCGTCGGCCAGAGTACCGCGTGCTTCGTCGATACGCCGGGAGGGTCACTGGGGGCGGCCGGTATTGCAAGCCGTGGGGTTCCTTGCCGACCCCTCCATGTATCGAGTGGGTCCCGTTAACATAAGCCGGCTTCCACAATCCGCCGCTTCTCGCTGTCGAGGAGCATGAACGAGATCAAGGCCTCCCGCGATGCTGGTGAATCATTCGTTGGATACGCGGCGGTCCCTGTGTATTGCTCCGATTGGTCGCCGAATCCTTTGATGAATTACGGCTGGAAAGGAGGACCAGAGTTCAATCTGGGTTGTCGGCCCGATCGCCGAAGGAAGGGATTTCGGGCGCCGACCCCGGAGCCGACGACTCCCGTGGGTACTTGACGAACTGGTGTCGTTCCGGGTCCCTCCACTTTGCGGCGTTTTGGCGCCCGATCCGTGCGATCTCGTGTTCGGTCTTTGCGAAGGCGAGCCTTCGTTCCTCGTAACCGCGCGTCGCCGCGTTCTCCAAGTAGGCGGCGAAGTCGTCGGCCTCCTCAGCCAGCCGCTCGGCAAGGTCTCCCGCCACCGCACGCAGGATGGCTCCTTTGTTTATGAGGCCGGCCATGGATTCTTCCTGCGGGGTCGCGGGGCGGAAGTTCTCGGCCGAGCGTCTCATTTCCTCTGCGAGCTCGTGTTCATCGGCCGTGCGCTCGCGTTGGTCTGAAGCGGCTTCTCGCTGACTCCAGACCAGTTCACGCTCGCGAAGGCGCACTTCACGCTCGTCAACGGCCGACCTCGCCACGCGATTGTGTTCTTGGGCTTCGCTCTGGGCGTCCTCACGTTTGCCTGCCGCCGCCTCGCGGTAGTCCGCAACCCGCTCACGGTTGCCTGCCGCGGCCTCGCGGTGGTCCGCAACCCGCTCACGCTCGTCGGCCTGGGCCTCCCGTTCGTCCGCGATGCGGTCGCGCTCGTCGGCTTCGGCCTCACGTTCGTCCGCGATCCGCTCACGGCGGTGCGCGGCGCCCTCACGGTTTTCGGCTTTGGCCTTGCGGGGTTCTGCAACATGATCATGCTCTTCGGTTACCGAACCGTGCCCTTCCCCGATGGGCTTGAGGACGTCGACATCCTCGTCCCGACCACCGGTGGCGCAGCCGTGAGCTGCCTCGGCACGATCCAGCTGCGCTGCCGAGCGGCGGATGTCGGCGTCGCAACGAACCAGCCTCGCCTCCAGCCGCTCGCTTGCCATGTCCTCCGGGCCGGGAACAACCTCGTCTGACCCGGATACCTCCACCACCCCATGATCGCACGTCGGGGGCGTGGACAAGCTTGGAAAAGAGGCGGAGCGATCTATATCAGCAGGTCGCACGACTGAGATCGTCGTCGAGGGGAGCGTGGTTGGCGGCGAGGCGGTCGAGTACCTCGACCATGGAAGCGGCAAAGCCGCGCGCGGCGTCGGCGCCGAACACCCGCAGGCGGTAACGGAACACCAGGTGCAGGCTTCCCGCCACGTTCACAGCTCCGACCGCCAGGCCGATCGGCGTGCGCGTGGGCGGGGAGAACCACAGTGCCGACTCGCCGCCCCGCCCGGTCGTGAAACCAGCCCCGTCGGGGAGCGGGCCGAGGTAACAGAACGTCGCCGTGTCGACGATGCGCCCTCCGGTGAGGGGCAAGAGCCGGACCATTACCCGCTTCACCAACAGAGGGAAAAGGGGCGACTGGCCCAAGGTGCCGACGATGGCGGTGCCGATGCCGGGCTGGGGCGGGCACAGTATCTGTGGCGTGACCGCGTCGAGGACCGCTTGAGGCGACATCCGATCGGCGACCGATGTGGTCGACCGGGCGGGAAGGCAGAAGTTCCCGACCATCTCGTCGCGCCATTGCTCGGGTCGAAGGTTGGCCGGAATGAGCACCCCGATGCGCCCGGAATGGATGCCGTGCGCGGCATTCCATTCGTCGACGGCGAGGTGGAGAGCAGCCAAGATCGCCGCGCCCTCTGAGCCAGGCGGTCGGAGGGCAAAGAGGGCGGCGGTGCGAGCCTGGTCGAGCGCCGTGTGGTGGAATCCGTACCCGTCCTGGTCAACGCCGCCCTCGGAGACCAGGCGAGTCGGGGGCCTGAGGAGGTCGCGTACGCGGGCGGCGACGGCGGCGGGAAGTCGAGGCCGGCCGGGCCGGTCCGTGCTGGACAGGCGGACGGGAAGCTCTCGGGCTTCGATGAAACCGAGCTCCGGTGCGGGATCCGCGGTGCCGGTGTACGCCCGGGCCACCGACTTCACGAACCGGAGACCGGCGAAGCAGTCCATGGCGGCGTGGCTGATGCTGAACATGAGGGTCTCGCCGACTGGGCTGCGGACGAGGAGCACTCTCAGTGGCGGCGATTGAGCCAGCGGGACCGGTGTGTTCTGGAGCTGCCTTCGGGCCGCGGCGAGAGCGTCGTCGTCGGCACACTCCACGACCTCGAGGGGATCGAGATCGGGATCGGTGGCCAGCTGCCACTCATCGAGGCGCCGGGGTGTGGGCGACGGCGCGGTTCGCACGCAGGCCATCGGATGCCGGGCCATCGCCTGGCCGAGCGCTTTGCGCAACGCATCCTCGTCCAGGTGTCCGTCGACGCCGACCTCGAGCTGGATGCTCCAGGGTGCTGCTTCGGTGTCGAGGAGGTGGATCGCCTCGTCGAGCAGACCGAAGGGGATCCGCTCCGGTAGCTGCGACACGGGCGAGCCCGGAGCCGTTTCACGACCGGCCAGGTCGTCACGTTCGACGAGTTCGTCGATCCGTTCCATCTGACATGACAGATTGCATCGCTGCTCGCCGTGGCGGCCGGCGAGCAGGCGCCCGAGATCCCCGACGGCGCCCGACGCATTGTGGAGTACCACTCGAGCCCAGCTGTAGCGGGCCGATCCGTCGGCCGATATGCGCAATGGTGAATGGGAGTCGATGTGGGCGGAGATGCGGTCGCCGTCGATGATGATGTGGAGGCTCTCGGTTGGCGACACCTCCCGGAAGGAGATCTTGCCGTGATGGAAGATCCCACCCAGCGCGGTGTCGCGGCGAAAACGGTCGCTGGCCTCGAGGGCGTGGACCAGATTGAGCGGATCGCGCCCGTCCTCGCCATGGCTGTCCTCGCCGTGGCTGTCGACCCGATCATCGTGCTGCGTGGCGTGAGACTCGGGCACCTTGCTGGTGCGTCGCTTCATTGGCCGCCTTCCAGATGGAGTTGTTCTACCCGAGGCTACGTGGGCCCTGGAGGATCGCAGATCGTCGCCCGCCGGTTTTGGCGGCTTGGACCAGGGCAAAGCCACGGTGACGCTGCCGATTGGAGGATGAGCCAGGGTGCCCGATCGAGAAGGCCCGATCGAGAAGTCACAGCTAGAACGGCGCCTGCAAGTCGCTGAAGCCGCCAAACGGGGCGCCCGGCGAGTTCTGGCCAGCCGTCAACACGCTCCCCGAGAGGCTGCGGACGAAGACCTGGATGGCGCCATTCCCGCCCACGCCAGTTGCCGGGTCAGAGCCAATAGCTGCGTCGTCGCCAAGGTCGAGCCAACCCCCGAAGCCGGCAGTCGGTCCGTTCTGCCAGGAGGTGAGCAGGCGGTTGTCGGTGGTGTGGGCGAAGACTTGTAGCCCGCCGTTGGACTCGGCGGCGGCAGCAGGAGTGCCGGCCAGGGCGGCCGGGACGCCGAGGTCGAGCCACCCACCGAAGGGTTGGCCGGGCCCTCGCTGCCAGCTCGTCAGCAGCCGCCCACCGGTCGCCGGGGTGAAGACGGACATGCCCCCAGTCCCGCTCAGCGCGGCGGCCGAGTCGGCGCTGAAGGCGCCATCAAGTCCGAGGTCCAGCCAGCCGCCAAACGGGGAGGTCGGTCCCGCCTGCCAGGAGGTGAGCAGGCGGTCGTCGGTGGTGTGGACGAAGACCTGAAGCCCGCCGTTGGGCTGGGCGGCGACGGCGGGGGTGCCGACCGACGTGGCGGGCAGACCCAGATCCAGCCAGCCGCCGAAAGGCTGCCCCGGCCCGCTCTGCCAGCTCGTCAGGAGCCGACCTCCAGTGGTGGCGGCCAAGATGGAGATGCCGCCATTGCCGCCACGGGCGGCGGCCGCGTCGGCGCTGAAGGCGCCATCGAGTCCGAGGTCCAGCCAGCCGCCAAACGGAGAGGTCGGTCCCGCCTGCCACGAGGTGAGCAGCCGGTTGTCGGTGGTGTGGACGAAGACCTGGAGCCCGCCGTTGGGCTGGGTGGCGACGGCTGGGGTGCCGACCGACGTGGCAGGCAGACCCAGGTCCAACCACCCGCCGAACGGCTGCCCCGACCCGCTCTGCCAGCTGGTCAGCAGGTGCCCCGAGCCGGTGGTGGCGAACGCTTCCAGCGAGCCGTCGCTTTTGCGGCCCACGGAAGGCGGCGGGGCCAGCGAGGAACCCTTGACCGCAAGGATCCGTGCGACCGACGCCGTGACCTGGCTCATGGACAACTGCCCCGCCGACACCGCCGACTGGAGGGCGGAGAGGGCGGCGGGGAACTCCGATGCGTTGGTGATCATCGCCATGTCCGCCCCGGCCTCGATCGCGGCGACGGCGGCCTGCGGTCCACCGCGGCCGGTGGCGGATACGGCGCCGGCATCCAGGCTGTCGGTGAGAATCATTCCGGAGAACCCCAGCCCCCGCAGGTACTGGTAGGCAGAGGGGTTGATCGACGCCGGCGGGGGACCCCAATCGGGCACGGTGACGTTGCTCATCATGACCACCGGGGCGCCGGCCGCGATTGCCTGGCGGAACGGGACGAGATCGTTACCTGCCAGTGCCGCCACGGTGGGGTCGGTTGCCGGGCCGGCGTCGGTGTCGGCGTTCGCGTGGCCGAGGCCGGGGAAGTGCTTGACCACCCCCACGATCCCGCCGGTTGATAGGCCGCGGAGGTACGCCAGCCCGTAGGTGGCGGCGGTGGACCCGGACTGGCTGAAGGAGCGCAACGCCTCGCTGTCCACGGGGTCGGTGCTGCTGGCGGTGTCGAGCACGGGCGCCAGATCCATGTTCAGTCCCAAGGCCCGCATCGAACCGGCCACCGTCTGCAGTTGTGACGTCACCGTGTCCGGCGACCATTGCGCCGCCATCTGGCGTGGCCAAGGGAGCGCCCCAACCAGCTGGCTGAGGCGGGCCACGCCGCCGCCCTCCTCGTCGGTGGATAGGAACGGGAGCACCGAGGCCTGGGCCCGCAGGCTCGCCAACTGGGCTGACAGGGTGGGGCCGGAGCCGGCTGGCGGGTCCCCGAAAAACACGAGTCCCCCCGCCCCCATGCTCACGACCGAGGCGGAGGCCGGGGGGTTGGCGAAGTCGGCCCCCACCATGAGCAACTGGGCCAGCAACTGCTGCTCCGACCACCCCGCTGGGAAAATGGCCGCGGCCACGTTCGCCGGAGCCCCCTGTGCCGGGGCGGGGAGGGTCAAGGTCGCCACTGCGCCGGCGGCCACCAGCACCAGCGCGGTCGTGATCGAGGCCAATCGACACCTCGTGGATACTCGTCCCGCCATCGGAGTTCCTCCTCGCGGGCGAGTTAGATCTCGGCTGACACCGCGCCCTGGGCACCAGTCTGACGTTCCTCAGCGCCGGTAGCCACGAAGCGTGGTCTCTCTCAGCGGTCAAACGCCCAGGCCACCATCAGCGGGAACTCCTCTCCCCAGAACTGGCCGCCGTGAGCTCCGTCCCGTTCCGTGATGACGACGTCGGCGCCCGCCATGTGCAGCGCATCTGCCCACCGCGTCGCGTTCTGGAGGAAGAACTGCTCCTGGGTGCCGGCGACGAGGTAGGCGCGCGGCAGCGAAGTCGGCATCACCGCGGGCGGCTTGTAGCCACCGCCCGGCGACGCCGAGAAGACTGCGCCGTAGGTATCGGGATGGCGAAGCCCAATGGCGAGCGCCAGTTCGCCTCCGAGCGAGGCGCCCCACACCGCGCTGCGCTCGGCAGGCAGCGCGACGCCAAAGCGCGTCCGCGCCCATCGGAGGACATCGTCGACGAAGAAGCGCTCGTGCGCTGCGAACCGGCTCTCATCGAGACCGAATACGAACTCCTTGAGCCGCCCGTCATCATCTGACAATCCATGGACGCCGACGACCATGGTGGACCGCGCCTTCGCCGCGTCGAGGGCTTCGGCCAGCCGCGAGATGTGCCACCCACCGTCAGCGGCGTACACAACCGCATCGGCCGGGTCCGGCGGCAGGTATACCGTGACCTGGCGGCCGCCGTCGTAGTCGAACGTTTCGGTGATCAACTGTCCCGCAGCGGGCGACATTGGCCTGCCTCCTTGCAAATCGGAGCGGCGGACCGGTTGGAAATGTCGAGGGGCGCGTCATTCGCTGCCGATCCGGCGGTCCGGGGAATCGAGTTGGGCGGCGAGCTTTTTGGGCGCCGTTTGCCGGTAGCTGTCGGTCACCAGCTCCGCGATCTCATCCCAGTCCGTCGTGGCCTCGATCACGATGGCGATGCGACCGAGGCGAACGTCCCACCGCCCGCGGGAGAAGAAGGGATGCCCTATGGCCATTAGGTCCTCGCGCTCGTCGGGATCGGGTCGCAGGACCACCATCGTCGCGGGCTGACCTCGGGGGTCGATCACCGTTGCCACCTGGGCAAAGATCATTCGCCGGACGAGGAAGTAGCAACCGAGGGGATTGTCGGACCGATCGACATCGGGGAGCGGCGCAACAATCGCCTGCGTCCGCTCAAGGGCAACCTGAGCGACGTTGGCCAGGCCCCGACCATACCCATCGGAGGCGAGTGCTTCCCAGAGGCAATGTGTTCAACGCCCGTACTTTTGAGCCCATTGGGACCTCGTGCTGGTGGTCCTAAAGACTGGTAAGCCCTTTGGTGACCCTCCAGCCGGCAATTTTTGGCCTATGCGCGCCATCCGATGCCGATTGTCGCCGTCAGACGAATCGTGGACGTCGGGTTAGTCCGAACCGCCAGCGAAGCTGACATCGGGGGTGTTGCGGGTCCCGCCGTGGCGGCCCGGCGCGCTCTGCTCCTGCCAGTAGAGGTTGGTGTGGGCGATGACCTGGTCGGGAGGCGGTGCGCCATATGCGGCGAGATCTTCGGTCGTGTGGGCGTCGCCTACCAGCGTGACGTCGTAGCCACGCACGAAGGCACCATGGATGGTCGAACGAACGCACGCGTCGGTCTGAGCGCCGGTGACGACGAGATGGCCGATGGCCCGCGCACCAAGGACCGCTTCGAGCTCGGTGGCCTCGAAGGAGTCGCCGTAGTTCTTTTGCACCAAAGGCTCTGAGTCCCGGAGGTCGAGCTCGGGGATGTACTCCCAGTCCTTGCTGCCCTTTTGCAGCCCCTCGTCGGCGTGCTGGACCCAGACGACGAGCACGCCTTCGGCTCGGGCCTTGCCGACCAGTGTGCTGATGTTGGCGACGACACGATCGCGGTCGTGTGCGTTGGCCATCACTCCGTTCTGAACGTCGATGACCAAGAGGGCCGTGTTGGGCCGTCCGGGAAGGGTCGTCACGAGACCCAGCGTAGGTGACAACCCGCAGGACATCGTTCCGGTGGGAACTGCAGGACATTGCAGATGAGGAGGCGGCCGGCGACGAGTGGGGCCCAGAGCCGTCGGCAAAGGGGCCCGGGCGGATGGGCCGGCTGTTCAGGACGAGTGCCGCATAGCCCGGGAGGAGCACCGAGCCGAGGAGCAATGCTTCAAACACCCACCATCCCTTGCTCCTCCAGTGCCGTGGCTGATGATCAGCGCGACCGCAACCAACACGGCATCGACGAAGAAGACAAGGGCCCACCGCCAGATGGGTGGCACTGGTCTCCGATCAGGCATCGTGCTGTCTCTCCCGGCACAGCCACCGCTGGCGTGTCGGACCGAACGGAGAGCAGTCGGGGGGAAGGCCCAACGTAGGCCTCGTTGGCGACCACCGCAGGCGACTCCTGCGGCCTACTGGTCCTTGTCGCCGAGCGCGGGCATCGTGCCGTCGGCGAAATGAAGTGTCCGCTGCGGGAACGGCATGGCAATCCCAACGTCGTCCAGCGCCTGCTTGGCGGCCACGGCCACGTCGTTGCGCACCCGCCACAAGGTGGCGATGTCCGGGGCGTGCCAGAACCGCAGGTCCAGCTCGATTGTGGACTCGTTGAATCCCTTGACCCAGACCTCCGGCGGGGGGTGTTCGTGGACCCCGGAGACGGATTCCAAGGCCGCCAGCAGCACCTTGCGGGCCTGCTCCAGGTCGCTGTTGTAGCCCACCCCGACGGCCAGGGTGGTGCGCCGCCGACCGTGCACGGTGTGGTTGACGATGGGACGGTTGAGCACCTCGGTGCAGGGGACCATGACTCGCTCGCCGTCGAAGGTGCGCAGCACCACGGTGCGGAAGTTGACGTCTTCGACCGTGCCCTCAGAGGTGCCCGTCAGGATCTGGTCGCCCCGACGAAACGGCCGCCGGACCTGGAGGATGATGCTGCCGAGAAAGTTGGCCAGGATGGCCTGGGCGGCGAACGCCAGTGCCAGCCCGCCGATGCCGAGGGCGCCGACCAGCGGGCCCAGCCGGACGCCAATGATCGACAGGCCCCAGATGATCCCCACCGCGGCCACAACAGAACCGATCACTCGGCTCACGCCTTGAGCCGTCACCCGCTCGCTGTCGCCTCGGTGCATCATCCGCAGCAGCACCGACTTGAGGACCCAGCCGACAACGATCGCGCCTACGACGACGACGCCTGCGGTGACCCAGTCCCTGAGGCTGAGCCCCCGAGCCACGACCGGCTGGGCCCCAGCCGCGGCCCCAGCCGACAACATCGTCATCCGACGAGTCCTACCCCATCTCCGGTGGCCGGCATGCCTGGAGCGGCAGGCCTCCTCTCGGGCGGGTCACCGGTCTGGGGATGGCCTGGCACGCCCAGCCGTTGCCGTCGGGATCCTAGAAGAAGACGAACTGTCCCCACGGGAACACCTGAGCGTCGCTCACCTCGACGCCGCGCTGGGCGAGCGCCTGATGGCAGGACCCTCGGCGTCGCCGTCGAAGCGCTTCCCCCGGTACATCCACAGGTCCCGGACGGCGACATGGAGGTGGCGCTGACCGACATCAACGACTACCTCGACTATCTCAGGTGGACGGGCTCCGCGACCTCACCGGCGCGTTTGACGCTGGCGCAAGCTTTGGTCAGCCTCCGCCGTCTCGGCCGAGAGTGCCGTCCGGAGGTGTTCGATCTGTATGCCGAGCACGCCGACCAGCTGGCAACGGGAGATTGCCTCCCCTGCCCTCCGGCGACGACCGCGACCGCACCGTCGAGGAGGCGGTCGTCGGGACCGTGGTCTTCGAGGCGGCGCTGACAGCCCTGCGGCGCCTCGCCGAGGCGCACCACTCCGCCCTCCGATTCGGCTGAAAGCATCCGCACCCGAGATCGCCACCGGCCCACCCGCGGCCAAGACGGCAGATCCTGGCGAGCCCCGCCCGCGAGGCTCGGTCTCCCCCGAGCGACGGAGGCCGTTAGAGGGCGAGGATTTTTCCCACCCCGAGCACGACCGAGGTGAGGATGGTGAGAGGCCGCGAATCAAGGAGGTCGATGTGAGCAGAATCGTGGTGATGAACCAGGTGACACTGGACGGCGTGATGCAGGCGCCGGGTCGGGTCGAGGACACCCGTGACGGCTTCGGTCACAGCGGCTGGGCGGAGCGCTCGGGGACGCCGGCGGAGGCGGCGGGCGCGTTGCAGGAGGCGATGGGCGAGCGGATGGTCGCCGGGGGCGGCTTAGCGGGATGGCTGTTCGGGCGGCGCACCTACGAGGACCTGCTGGGCTACTGGAACCAGCAGCCCGACAGCCCGTTCACCCCGGCGCTCAACAACACGCCCAAGTATGTGGCCTCGACGACCCTGGCCGAGCCGCTGGCCTGGCCCCAGTCGACGCTGCTGCACGGCGACGTGGCCGGCGCCGTGGGGGCGCTCAAGGCGCGCACCAACGGGGTGTTGGCGGTCATGGGCAGCGGCCAGCTGATCGAGGCGTTGGCGGCCGCCGACTTGATCGACGAGTACCTGCTCATGATCCACCCGCTGGTGCTGGGCGAGGGGCGGCGGCTGTTCCCGGCCAAGGTGGAGGCCTCGCTGCGCCTGGTGGGCGGCGTCACGGTGGCGGGGGGCGTGATCATCGCTGCCTACGAGCGCACCTCCAACCACAGGGGATGACGATCTCTCAGCCCGACGGCGACCCGTGCCGGGTGGCTACGTGTTTCCGCCGACCTCGTTCATGACGCCCTGCAACCGGTCCACAGTCGACCGCAACCAGTCCGCCGGGTCCTGCCCGTCGAGCAGCACCCAGCCGTCGTCGCGCAACAAGTCGCCAAGATTTGCGGGCGGCGCCGAAACGACCTCCCGGAGGCAGTTCAGCACGTCCTCGGCGTACCAGCGCCCGGAGCCGACCTGCCGGCGCCACAAGAGCAGCGCCTCCTCAGGCGTGTTGTCCTGCCAGAACCGCTGCAAGAACGCACGCAGCATGGCGATCGGATCGGCGCGGTTGTGCGCCGATCGTGCCGCCAAGTCGTAGAGATCATCGCCCGCGCCGTCGTCGTCCTCGTCTTCGTCCGAGCGGTCGGACGGGTCGGAGCGGTCGGAGGGGTCGGAGGGGTCGAAGGTCATGGCACCGGCCAAGCGCTCTGCACGTAGAACCCGCCGTCCACGTCATCGCCGTTGAACACCACGTGCACCTGGGTCGGTGCCGGGACGTCGACCGCTCCGGCCGAGCGGTGGCAGAACCCGGAGGCGGCGAAGGCCCGGTCGATCGTCGAGACGGCGGCGCCGGTGACGATCTCCGAGCGCATGGTCCGCCAGTTGGCCTTGGCGGCGTTGACCCAGGAGGTGAGCGCCGCCTGGATCGCGGTCTGGGCGGCGGCGGCGTCAGTGAAGGCACCGGCGATGCCCGGTCCCGGCGGGATCCCGTTCACGGTGAGGCCGTTGGCCCGGTCGCGCACGTGCTGCTGGGTCTGGATGCCCGGGGTTCCGAGAACATGGCGCTGCACGATGTGGGCGGTCCCACCGCCAAGCTTGTCCTCCACGTACGGCGAGAAGATCGGCCGGGGCGATCGGCCGTAGTCGTAGGCGTAGACCTTCTTGACCCGCTCCTTCTGCAGTGTTGGATGGTTGAGGAGCGCCTTGTACGCCATCTTCACCCGAATGGCCTGCTCGGCGTCGGTTTCCTCGGTGTCGCGCTGGCCCAAGTTGTCGAGCTTGGTGGACGCTGGGTCGGCGTCCTTCCACAGCTGGGCCACACTCCGAGAGGCGACCTCGTGGCCCGTCGGATAATGGGTGTCGAGGGTGTCGACGCCTCGGGGCGCCGCGGTGTCCGCGACGCCGTCCACCTTCGGAACGGACACGTCGATGGCGTCGCGGGCAGCGACCACCTGGAGGTAGATCTCTTCGCCGCTCAGGAACTTCTGCCCCGCGGCCTTGGCTGCCTTGTTGGCGAGGATGTCGGCCCCGGACCGGGTCGGGATGTTGGTGAGGTTCCGGGCCTCCACGTGGTCGTCGTCGTCCTTCGTGGGCACATAGGTGGTGCCGCGCAGCTGCTTCAGGCGCTTCTCAATGGCCGACTTGCCGAGACCCCCGTCGCTCAACACGACGAGGATTTCCAGCACCTGGGTACCCTTCAGCCCATCGGCGCAGAGGTAGCCGAGCAGCGTCGCCAAGTCATCGGTCGGGAACGTGGCGTTGGAGGACCCGATGGGCTCCAGCAGCTCGAGGAGCACCGTTCCGTCGCCATCACCGATCTGCTTGCGCAGCTTCTCCAGCCGGGTCGCGTCGGAGTCGATGGCGACCAGCTCGACGACCGTTGGGAGCGCCACGTTCTTGAGCAGAGCCGCCAGCGGCTTCTCGGCGACCGTCTTGCGCAAACCCGTCAGGGTCACGGCGTCGGTGAGGTTGCCCTTCACCAGGGGCAGCGCCCAGGACAGGATCGTCAGCTCGCAGTCCGTAGCCGCCTCGGTGAACGCGTCGGGGGTCGTGCCCGGGGCGCACAGCTCGAACGCGTCGAGCGCCGCCTTCAGCACGGCGGCGTCGGCCGCCGCGAAGCCGACCGCCCAGGTGGCTACCGCCGAGGCATCAGCCGAGAACTTCTGCCGAGACAAGAAGGCGGCGACCGTCACCATGTCCGCCTTCTTGCGGCCCTCGGCACCGGCCTTCAACCCGGCGGTCTGGGTGGAGACGGCCTCCTCCTTTTCCTTGAGAAGCTTCTTCCGCGCCGTCTTCTTCTGGCCGTTAAGGCCGTCAATCCGGTTGTCTAAGGCGAACTGTGTGCCCTCATCTTCGATGGCACCGACCTTGGTCGCCACGTCGGTATCGATGGCGGAGCCGGTCAGCCCCGCGAAGGTGTCGCGCAGTTTCCGGTCGAAGTTGAAGGGGGCCAGCGCATCGAGGTCCGCGGTGGCCCGCCCCACCGCGTCGGGCGCCTCCGTGGCCAGGGCCCGGCGGAGGCAGTCCAGGGCCGGATCTATCCGGCTCCGGTTCTGGCGCATGTAGCCGACCAAGGCGTCGAGCCGATCGGCCGGCGCCGACGCCAGGATGACCTGGGCGCCGGTGCGGACCTCGCCATCGGGCAGGGCGACCAGCAGCTCGAGGACTTTGGTCGCCCGGGTTATGCCGGTCCCGGGGTCCAGCAGGGTGGCCTCGGCCAGGCACTGCAGCGCCAGCTCGAGGTGGGCGACGTGGGGCCCGACATAGGCCAGGAGCCCCGCCCGCCCCGCCGGGTCGGATGTTCGTAGCTGGTCACGCAACGCCGACTTGCTCGGGCTCGTCGGAACCGTCGCCAGCAGCTCCACCGACGGTCCCCACTCGGACCACACCGCGACCGACTCCCGCTGAAGAGCGCCTACGTCGGCCAAGCAGGCGTCGATCACCTCGAAGGGTATTCGTACGACGTCGCCCCTAGCCCGCGCTCGGGCCGTAAACATGGGGTCGTGGAGCCTCCGGTCAACACCCGGCACGGCAGCGCGCACCTTTTCCCGGAATGCCCCCATCAGTTCATCGCCGTAGCGCCGGTCGAGGTCCCCAGTCAGGACGCTGAGCTCGATTCGGAGCCTCCCCAAGGCAACGTTGCGCCGGTTGTCCTCCATTTCGTCGTCGCTGATGGGCGGGTTCTCCAGGAGGGCAGCCTTGGCTTTGGCGGCCCGTTGCTCGTTAATGGCGTCGGTGTTGGCTATCTGGCCGGCCTTGCGGCCGGCCTTCTCCTTGGCCCGGCGCTCCCGCTTGGCGCGTGCGGTGTCGAGTCGCTCCTGGTGGGCCGCTCGGCGGGCCTCCCGCTCCCGCTGCGCGGCCTCGGCTGCGAGCTGCTCTTGTCGGAGCCGCTCCGCCTCGGCCTGTTCTTGGCGTACCTCCTCTTCCTCGGCACCGGTGGCGGTCTGGACTGCGTCGGTGGCCGCGTCGAGGGCCGCCTCGACGAGCTTCAGCAACTCCTGCGCCGACACCAGCTGCTCCGGCGGGTGGCTCTCCTTGTAGATCGCGCCCTTGTAAGTCGCCTGAAGGTCCTCGATGGTTTCGCGCGCCGCCGTCACCTTGTCGGCCTGCCGTGCCGGCACCGCCTCCAGCCGGCCCAGGGCGGCAGCCAACTGCACGTTGAACTTGTCGCTGAGCTTCACCCACAGCGGGTCCTTGGCCGCGCCCCACATTCCCCACCCGGTGCGCGAGCCCTGTTCGATATCCCGCTGGAGCCGGCGGGGCTGCCCGTCGGCACTGAGTAGCCGGGTGACCACCTGGTTGCCGACCAGGCGCTGGAGGCGCAGCAGTTCGCCGGGCGAGGCCACTCCCCGGGCGACGCTCGACACCGACGTCGGTTGGGTCACAGCACCTCTCGCGGTGGCCTCGGCCTGCCCCTCGGCCGCCGGGTGGCCCGCCCGGGCGGCCCCGGTCTCGTGCGTCCCCGACTCGCGCTCGCGGGCTGAGCGTCCGCCCGAACCTCGCTCGCGTTGTCGCACAACGTCCAATGGAGCCGTCCTCCGGGAGAATCGACGACTCACCTTACGTTCTTTGGCGCCTCCAATCTCCGCTAGCCAGCCGAGACCGAAGCGCAAAGAACCCCGTCATTGACAAGGGCTGGAAAAAGGGGAGCGCCGACCGGGCAAGGCCTTGGCCCCGCTTCCGCGGAGCGGGTGACCGCAACCTCATCGGACCGCGCTTCGTCGACGGCATCGCCAATGCGAAGGCCACAACCTGGTTTCGGTCGACCAGCTACTGCGGCCGGTGGCGACCGCGAATCGCGGCGGCGTAGGCCGCGATAGCGCAGAATGGGTGCCGGGGCGTGGACGAAGACGCAGGCGTTGCTGAAGACGTCCCGGCAGCCCTTTCCGTTTCCCGTGGGCTGATCGGCTTTTCTATTCAGTTTTCAAGGTGCTGCGACGGGTTTCCCGGACGGAGCGACACCCTTGAGTGGGGTGGATTGTCGACGGGTGGCGGAGCGTCTCGCCTTAGGGCAGGTCGCGGGGTCGGCTTGTGACGGTGGCCGGCGTGTTGGGCCGGCGTGGCGACCTTGGTTGTGTCGGGGTTCGGGGGCTGGGTCGCCGGGAGGGCGGCCTTGTCCGGTTTGGTTGGGAGGATTCGGCGGGGTCGGCCGGCTTGGTCGGGGTGGCCTGGTCGGGGTCGTCTGCCGGGCAGGTGGTGTCGGCGGTGTCGGCAGCGGCCGGGTCGGCGGCGGTGACGGTGTGGGGGCTGGCCGTGTCGGTGTCGGGGGTGGCGCTGGCCGTGTCGGCAGCGGCCGGGTCGACGGGGCTGGCCGTGTCGGTGTCGGGGGTGGCGCTGGCCGTGTCGGTGTCGGGGGTCGCGCTGTGGGTGTCGGGAGTGTCGGTGTCGGTCTCCGGCGTGCTCGGGCTGTCCCTGTTGCTGTCGGGGGTGGCGGTGTCGGAGGTTTCGCCGGTGGGTTGGCGTGTGGGTGGCGGGGGCGGGTTGGGGCCGAGGAGGCCGGCTTGGCGGTCTCGTTCGGTTTTGGCCAGGTGGCAGGGCCAGCAGCGGGGGTCGAGGTTTTCGTAGCTGGTGGGGCCGTGGTGGGCGACGGGGTCGACGTGGTCCCATTCGGTGCCCCAGCGGCGGCCGCAGTCGGTGCACATGACACCTAGGAATAGGGGTGGGGCGCCCAGGTTGAGGGCGGTTTGGAGTTGGGCGGGCCGGTAGCGGCCCCAGTGTTTGACGGTGAGGATGTCGGTGCCGTCGTGGAGGACGCCTTTGATGAATCCGGCGACGGCGGCTTCGCGGATGACGGAGATGGGGACGGGGCCGCCGCCCAGGATTTGGGCGACTTCGCCGGCGTCGGGGTAGCCGCGCTGGTAGGCGGCGATGTCGCACACGAACACCACTTCGGGGTACCCCTTGGCGCCGCCGATGGTGTCGCCGCGGATGATGGCGGCGAGGGCGTCGGCGGCGCAGGCGGCCCAGGTGGGTGCCTGGGTGCCGTCGAGGTTGGCTTGGCGGCGGGCCTTGTCGAAGAGGCGGTCGGCTTCGAGGGTGATGCGTGTTTCGACGGCGGCGGCTATCTCAGGGGGGAGGGCCCATTGGCCGCGGCCCATGCCCGACTCGTCGGTCCAGAACCGGGCGTGGCGGTCGGCGACCTGCTGGGCGTGGCGGTCTTCGGGGTTGACGGCTTCGAGGCGAAGGCGGCGGGCTTCTTCTTGCAGGCGGTGCAGTCCCGTCTTGGGGTCGCGGGCCAATGCCAGGAGCGGCTGTTCGGATCCGGGGGCTTTGTCTTCGGCGGCGGCGATCTCGCCGGCTTGGGCGATGGAGATGTCTCCGGCGGCGACGGCGGCGGCGGTCGCCTCGGTGGCGGCAGGGTTGTCGGCGAGGCGGCGGGCGGCCTCCAAGGCCCGGCGGGCGTCGGCGTGGGAGGTCCCCGAGGTGTTGGCCAGCCAGGCCGCCGCGCTCGAGTAGCCGCGTCTGCGATGGGTGTGACATTCCGCGGCCCGGGCCCCTAACTGGGCAGCCACCGTGTTGCACCGTTTGGCGGTCCTGGCGAGGCGTTCGGCCAGGTCGGCGGCGTCGTCGCCGGTCAACACGGCCGGGTCGACCCCGGACAGGGCCGCCTCCAGGGCGTCACAGTTTTCGACGACTTCGCTCAGCACGACAAGCACACCTCGCCCATGAACATGCAGACCAGTACAAAGGGGGGAGGGCGTTGACCGAGCCCTTCAAGCGGTTCGGAATCACCGTGGTGCCGTACCGTCACTCTACCGGAACGTGTGTTCGACTGTCAACAGGTTTCGTCGAAAAGTTGCGGTTTTTATGTAGCATCACCGCTTCGAGCCAGAGGTTCGGCGGGCGCCGCTCGAGAGGCTGAGATCAACAGCGGGTCGGTCCGATCTCGATCGCAGGCCTAGGGGTGACCGTGACCCCAGCCGGCCCTGCCACGCTGGATCGAACCCGCCGGCCCGCCGGCCGTGACCCAGCCGGCCCAGCAGTGTCGAGTCTGCGCCAGCTGTTGACCCGGCCGAATCTTCTCTGAACTTATGGAAGCCCCCGGTGGGGCGAAGTACCCGAATCGTGGGACCATTAGCGCCAAAGACTTGGCGGTCCTGGGCAGCAAAGGGTCCCGCTGCGAGGACGCTGTTCGCCGTGCACGGCGCCGGCGGTCACACTGGCGCAGGTAAGCCTTGTGAGATTGTCCAGGACCCAAAAGGTGTCGGCCAGACAGGGAGTAGCCAGCGAATTCTCGGGCCCCGTATCGAGCCGTGCGACGATCGTGCCATCTGGCTCTGAGGCGGATGGCGCTTCCGAACATCCGGTGGGAAAGAGAACTATCCGGCGCCGGCGCCGGCGGTGGCGAGCAGTTCCCCTGGCTGCATCCCGAGTTCGGAAGGCCAACGTATTTCGGATACCGAGAGCGATCAGGGTCGCGGCGCTCGAGTTGGTTGCCGTCGGCGACATGCACGCCTTCGTTGCCAACCACGACATCGTTGTCGGAGTTGGCGACGTTGCTCTCGCTCTCGACCTGGAGGGAGAGGGGGTCGAGTCGTCGCAGCGTGTAAGAGCCGACGGTGAGCTCTGGGTAGGTGGAGTCGATCGCGAACCTGGCTAGGACGTATGTAGTCCGGTTTGGTGGAGAGCACCAGGCCGAGGAGGACCCCAAGGGCCGCCATGGACTCCTGTCAGCGGGCGGTCTCGATGGGTGCCGAAGAAGAGGCCATCGTCCGGCCCGGTTATCGCCGCCAGAAGAGCAGGTGGGTAACGCCGCTAGGGCTGGGCACCGACTCCAGGTGGTATCGGTCGAGCAGGTCCTCGTGGGAGGTCCAGAGTCGCTCCCCTCGGCCGATCTCGATCGGCGCCACGGCGACATGCATGGTGTCGATGAGATCCGCGTCGAGGAACTGGCGAATAGTGGCGACGCCGCCTCCGGCACGTACGTCCTTCCCCAGAGCGGCCTCCTTGGCTTGGCGCAACGCCTCTTCGGGCGTCGCATCGAGGAAGTGGAACGTGGTGTCGGCCAGCGTGAAGCTGGGCCGCTGATGGTGGGTGAGGACGAACACGGGGGTGTGGAAGGGCGGGACGTCTCCCCACCACCCTTTCCAATCGAGGTTCTCCCACGGGCCCCGCTGCGGTCCGAACTTGTTTCGGCCCATGATCTCGGCACCGATGTTGTGCGAGAAGTCGCGTGTGAAGTAGTCGTCCAGCCCTCGGGATCCGCCGGGCTCGGTTCGGCTCGGAAAGCTCGCGGTGGCGAACGCCCACGAGGCCAGGTCGGCCGGGAGGCGGGCGACGCCGCCGCCTCGGCGTTCGGCATGTCCGAAGGGCTCTTCGAGGCTCTGGCCCTCGCCCGCGCCGAACCCGTCCATCGACACGGTGAAGTTCTGCACTCGCAGCAGTTGAGACATTCCTCGGTCCTTTCTCGGTGTGTGCGTGCGAACCATCGGTCGACGTTACGACGCGTCTACCGGCGGCGCGAGGCCGATGCCCATGCCCTCGAGCGATGAGTTCTCGACTCGCCGCTCGTCCCAGCTCGTGCCGCTGTGGTTGCCGGTGGCAGTGTCGCGCCGCGGTGTGACCTTCGAGACCTAGGAGACGACCATGCGAGAACTTCTCGTCGACTTCATCACCACCCTCGACGGCTACGCGTCGGGGGAGGGCTGGCCGGGCTTTTGGGGTCTTCAAGGGCCGGAGTACCTGGCATGGCTCGGCGGGCAACCCGAGGTCACCTACTTGATGGGAGCGAACACCTACCGGCTGATGTCGGGCTTCGCCGCGGGTATGCCCCCAGCTGGACAACAAGAGTTCGCCCCCGACGAGGAGGCCTCGGTGGACCAGCTCACGCGGGCGTCGAAAGTGGTGTTCTCGGCATCGCTCGAAGAACCCCTCGCATGGGCCAACTCCACGCTCGTGCGCGACGACGCCGTCGAGGCTGTCCGGGCGATGAAGGAGGAGGGCTCGGGGCTCCTCAGCACGATCGGCAGCCTGAGCTTGTGCCGGTCGCTGCTGCGAGCCGAACTCGTCGACCGCTTTCGTGTCGTGATGTTCCCGGTGATCACCGGCGCCACGGGATCAGAGCGCATCTACGACGGCTACACCGACGTCGCCTTGGAGATGACCGACGGCCGCACCTTCGACGGGAGCATCCAGCTGGTCGAGTACCGGCCCCGCGTGCTCGAGCACCCACCCCTCGCAACCACGACCGGCTAAGCCATCGACTCGCGACGGGGCCGGACGCGGACCCGTCAGATGGTCCGGCTTCGCTCATGGTCTCGGCGGTGCGACCATCAGATCGTGCCTGGAGCCGAACGCGTCGTCATCTGTGCCTACAACGCAGGGTGGCCCGCAAGGTTCCGGGCCATCGGAGAATCGATCCGAGGGCGGGAGGCTCCACGTCCACGTTCGGCAGGAGGGGCGCCTCAATCAACGGTACGCACTCCTGTTCCGTGAGTATCTGCGCGTCGACCGCGGTGCAGCGGGGCGTACGCACGGCTCAAGAGGGCGCTCGCGGAAGTCGCTGGCGACGATTTGGCGACGTATTACGCCGTCACGGATCCCGCATGCGACCTGATAATGGCGGCGGCCGAGCAACGGGCTATTCGGGTTGGTTGGGAACCGCGGGAGAGCGACGCGAAGCCGTCGATAGCTGCGCTCGGGTGTCGGCAGGCATCGGCGCCAGGCCTCGTCCGGGCGGCACGGGTCTGCCCCGGGTGGCCCGAGTCCACTCATATAAGCGGCTGGGAAAAGGGCAGCGCCGACCTGGCGGCTAGCCGAACGACGCGAACCCGGCGGTGGTGTCCTTCGACTCGGGTCACAAGGTGACCTTCGAGCGGCGAAGTCGTTTACACCGAGAACAACGGCACCGTTGTGGGTAGGACACCGCATGGTTTCATGACCGACTCCAACATCGACCCCCACAGCGGCGACCCCGCCACCTCTCAGGGGTGTCACCTACGGCATGTGCCCTGTCTGGCCCCGATGATGAGTTCGCGTTCTAGGCCCGAGTGGCCCCGAAAATCGAGGCTGACCTGGCCGGCGCTCGTCGAACCGTCGCTCGGAGCACGTGTTGTCGCGTACGACGACGATCCGGCGGCGAATCCTCTCAAGATTCCGAACGGAATGGCCCAATGACTAAAGGAGAGACCAGCCGTTCACCTCACCACGAACAGCAACGTCCGGGCCGTCGCGGGATCACACCTCGAAGCGTGGTATTGGCGATTCTCCGTGCATCTCCCAAGTTCATACATCACGTTCCCGTCCGGGCCGGTATGCGAGCCCGGGCGGCTCGGGAGGGTCCCGGCGCGGCTGCGCGGGTCACAGCCCAGGCGGCGCAGCAGTTGGCGGTGCGGTTCGGGCCGTGGCCGACGCCCGTCTGGCAGTGCTCGGGCCGACATGTGCAGCCGGCCCCTTGACCTGCCCCCTAGTAGCGCGCCTCGGCTTGCTCGATGACCCGTCTCGGCTCTGCGTCTTCCCGGCAGACCTGCAAAAGCCCCGGCAGATAGCGCGCTGCGACCGCGACGTTCTGCGTGATGAGGTCGGCCACGAAGAACTCGATGAGGCGCCCGTCGGCAAGCAGGTCCTCGGGCACGCCCAGGAGGTCGACCGATGTGCGACAGCGGACCCCACCATCGCTCAATCGCATCTCCCATGCGCCCACGATGAGGTCCTCGTTGGCCAGAGCCAACCATTCAAGGGCCGCCCCTCGCCGGGCCGGCGGAACGTCCTCGGGGCTGAGGGAGTAGGCGACAATCCTGGCGTCTTCGTCGTCGGCGACCGCCAGCAGCGGCCAGCGGAGCCCGCCGCGGCTGACAGCGAATTGCACTTTCGTCGGTACTTCGACGACCACCTCTGCCCTGTCCGGCCATCCGACCGCAAACTCGCGAAGCGCCGACCCAAAAGGCAGCGTCACTTCTTCGACTTCTTCTTGCCAGTCTTTACGAGTTCCAGGTCTTCCTTCTCCTTCTCCAGTTCTGCGGCTCGCTTCTTCTCGGCTGCTTTCCGCTCCAAATACGCGAGTCGGATCGCCGCATCCGGACCGCTGACCAGCTTGGCCTCGCGGATCATGTTGGTCAGGCCGACATACGTCGCGACCTCGGCGTTCCTTCGGACAGCGGGAGGGATCTGCATCTCATCCTTCGCCCGTTGGCGTCGCGCCCGGATCTCGTCATCCCGCCGGCTCCAAGGCAGCTTGTCGGCGGTGAGGGACGGATCCTTCCGCAGCATGTGCTGGCGGACCTTGAGGAACGACTTGTCGATCGCGTCTTCGGAGCGCATCGAATCGACGATTCCCACGGTTCGGTCGTTCCTGCCTTTGTAGCTCGACGCGTTCTTGGCTTTGGCCAGGACCTCGAGGTCGAGAATCTCCCGGGCTTTCTCAGCCTTCGTCTTCGGGGTGAGCGCCTGCTTGAGAGACTGCTCGCCGGTCGACTCGTCTCCCTCGATGAAGGTGGACGCCGACTCCTTCAGGTCAGCCCATTTCTCCTGGATGGTCTTCGGGTCTCCCTCTTCCTCCATCCCGTCGAGCATCTTGTCTCGAATCTCGTGATGGAGCATGTGGTCTATCTCGTCATCGATTATGTCGTACGACGATATGATGATTCGGGACCCGAAGTCCTTCAGCTTCTGAGCGCTGTAGATCACGACGTCGACCGCGGTTCCCGGGTCGCGTTCGATCATCCCCTTGGCCGCGCCCTCCTCATGAGCACCGAAGTAGCGCGCCTTGGCTTTGGCCGACAGCTGTTCCTCGATCAACTCCCGAGCTTTGTGGGCGGCGCTGTGGAGCAGTCCCACCAGGGTGACCGACAGCTTGGCTGCCATCGGAATGCCGAAACCACCCGCCGACGCTATCTCGGCGATATGCAAGCCGATCATGGTCGTGTTCTTGGCCATAGCGAAGAACGACTGCTCGAGCTGCACCACTACCGACTTCTTCACCCTGGCCATGGCAAGCAGACCGACGACGTCGGGCGTGGGGGCTTGTTCCTGGATCTCCGTGGCGACGAGCTGGGCAGCAAGACGTTGCATCTGCGGCAG
>JBOGGN010000275.1:0-1787 GCA_050744165.1 Acidimicrobiales bacterium
GCCGCGGCCGCCGCCACCCCAACGGCAGCGATGGCATCCCGAATGGCAGGCGCCTCAACTCCCTCGAGCGCCCCGGAAACCGGCGGCGCAGCCGCCTCCCCCCCGGGCGCAGCCGCCTCCATCGAAACCGGCGGCGCCGCCGCCTCCCCCAGCGGGGGCGCCGCGGCCGGCGACGCGGGTGGCACAGCAACCGGCATCTCAGCGGTTGCCGAGGCGGGCCATTCTGTTGGCGCCGCAGCAGGCGAAACCACTGAGGCCGGAGCGGCAGCCGGAGCGGCAGGCGGAGCGGCAGCCGCAGTTTCGGGCGCCACAGGGGCGGCGAGGTCCGGGGCCGTAGCCGCCGCCGAGTCCGGAGGTGCTGCCTGCGCGTCGGTCGGAGCAATCCGAGTGGCAACCAACGGCCGTGCCCGCCGCTGTCTGGTACCTGCCGCCTCAGCGCTGACGGCACCGCCCGCCGAAACCGCGGGAGTTGGCGCGGTGGGAGGGGCAGTCGCCGTCGCCGTCGCCGTCGATCCGCCACCGGTTTCGACATCACCGCCGCCCTCAGCGGCCGCCACGTTGGCACCCGAAGCCGCCGCACCACCGAAGCCCGCCAGGCTTATGCGATAAGTCCGCAGGCCCTGCATCTCGCGGGTGATGATGCCCTCGCTCTCCATCTTGGTGAGCAGGGCGCTTAGAGCCAGCGGCGGCTGGCCGAGGTCTCGTGCCATGTCCGCGGTAAGGCCTCGGCCCTCCGCGTCCTCAACGCTGCCCCCGCGATCCGACAAGTATGTGCGGATCTTCCCTATTTGCGTCGAGTCGTCAGCCATGTCTCGCGTTAATCCCCGATCGTGACTCGGTTCTTTGAAGTCGGCGGCAACCGTAGTGGTAAAGGAGGTGTCGCCGCCTACGCGACCATTGTGCAAACAGGGCAATTCGCCCTCAACTTCCGAAATCAGCGCGACATCGTCTCTATCGGGGCCTCTCCTGCCAAGGTTTGTCGGGTCAACGATTTGGGCGAGCGCAACCGAGCTGTCGGTCGAGTCCGTCCCAAGACAAGACGGTGGCCCGGCTCGAGCCGACGGAGCCCGCATCGAAGCCCCGGAATCGCGCGATCATCAGCTGCTATGAGCTTCACCCGAGGCTTCGAAGGCCGCCGCCGGCGCCCGCGAGACGAGCGGTTGCCCCCTGGCCAGTACGACATCGGAGCCGACTGGCCAGTCCTCACCGCCGAGCCGACGCCGAAGCTGTCGACCGACAGTTGGCGCTTCACCGTCGACGGCTTGGTCGAGCAGGCCACTACCTGGACGTGGGACGAGATCCAGGCCCTCCCGGGCTCGACCTATGAGGGCGACATCCATTGCGTGACGACCTGGTCGAAGCTCGGGGTGCGTTTCGGCGGCGTCTCCGTCGACACGCTGCTGGCGGCGGCCCGCCCGCGACCGGAGGCCACGTACGCCCTGGCCCGCTGCTCCACTGGTTACACCACCAACCTGCCCCTGGCTGACCTGACCGGCGGCCAGGCGTGGGTGGTCTGGGACTACGAGGGCCAGCCGCTCCCGGTGGCCCACGGCGGGCCGGTACGGCTCCTCGTGCCACACCTCTATTTCTGGAAGAGCGCCAAGTGGGTCACGGGCATCCAGCTCCTGGATCACGACGAGCCCGGCTTCTGGGAACAGAACGGCTACCACGACCGCGGCGACCCGTGGCAGGAGCAGCGCTACCAGGGTGACTGACCCGTCGCGGGCCGGCGCCTCCCAACCAGCCGGCACCTCCCAACAAGCCGGCGCCTCCCAACCGGCCAGCGC
>JBOGGN010000276.1:0-17981 GCA_050744165.1 Acidimicrobiales bacterium
CGGCCCGCCCGCCCTTCGGGCCCGCGACCGGCTAGCGGTCGGCGGCCAGACCGGCCTGCCGCCGGCCCCTCTCGACGTGCTGCCCCTCGCCACCATCAAGCCCGACCCGACCCTGGAGCTGGTTCCCGGACCCCGGGACGACTGGTTCCCGGCTGGCACCCTCGAGGTGCTGAGCGGGACCCGCTGGATGGTCAGCCCCCAGAGCAACCGCGTGGCCCTCCGCCTCCAAGGCCCGGCGCTCTCATCGCTCGGCCGAGGCGAGCTGCGGCCGGAGGGCCTCGTCACTGGCAGCGTGCAGGTGCCCCCGGATGGCCAACCAGTGCTCTTCCTGAACGACCACCCGACCACCGGTGGCTACCCCGTCCTCGGCGTCGTCACCACCGCCTCGCTGGCCCTGGCCGCCCAGGCTGCCCCGGGCACTACCGTCGCCTTCGCCATCCGACCGGTTCCCAACCTGTATGACTGACGACCCCACCACCCTGCCCGGCGACGACCCCGACACCCTGCCCGCCGGCGACTTCTCGTCCTGGGTCGACGACCTCCGAGCCGCCCTCCGCGGCGAACGCCCGTCCGTGGTGCCCTGCAACGGCTGCGTCGCGTGTTGCACCTCGTCCCAGTTCGTGCTGGTGGCACCCGACGAGACCGAGACACTGCGCCGGATCCCGAAGCGACTGCTCTTTCCGGCGCCTCGCCGGCCGCCGGGGTACAAGGTGCTCGGCTACGACGAGCGGGGCCACTGCCCGATGCTGGTGGATGGCCGGTGCTCCATCTACGAGCACCGCCCTCGCACCTGCCGCACCTACGACTGCCGGGTGTTTGCCGCCACGGGCCTCGATCCCGGCCCGGGCAAGGAGGCCATCGCCGAGCGGGCCCGACGATGGCGCTTCGACCCGCTCGCCAGAGAGGCAGATGACCACCACCGGGCCGCCCGGGCGGCGGCCGCCTTCTTGGCGCGCCATCGCGGGGAACTCCCCGAGAACCTCGTCCCCGCCGACGCCACCCAGCTGTCCGTTGTCGCGGTCCAGATCCACCACCTGTTTCTTGCGCCCGGAGCGCCCGATTTGGAGGTCGTGCGAAAGGAGCTGGCGGCGCTCGAACGGTTGAATTAGTGGGGTGTGGAAATAGGGAGCGGCGCCCGGTCTTCAGGCGCCTGCCTGTGAAGAAAAGTCCTACGCCGGCAGGTGGGCCGGCAGCCCGAAATCGGGGAAAAGGTCCTCCGGATTCAAGAAGGAATGGATTCCTGATACCCGGTTCCCCGACGTTTCGATGACCATCAGGGCCCACGGCATAAGACCGCCCTGCGGATCGGGTTTGTAGTGCCCGAACGCGGGGCTGCCATTTGCTGGCACGGGAATCAGGACCGATCCGCGGCAGGCGTGGCCCGGCCCCACCAGAAACCGTGCGATATCCGCGGGCCCCTGCATCCACATGGCAAAAGGTGGCATCGACTGGACGGCGTCGTCGTGGAGCAGGCTGACGAGCTGCTCGATGTCGTAGCGCTGGAACGCGTCCACGAAGCGGTTCAAGAGGTCATCTTGGTCGGCGTCGACGGCAGCCGCGGGCGCGGCGGCCGGCGCCGGCGAGGAGGCGTCCACCGAGGCCAGCGTGGCCCGGGCCCGTTGCAGGGCGCTGTTCACCGCGGCCACAGTCGTGCCCAGCAGCTCCGCCACCTCCGATGCCTGCCAGCGCAGGACCTGGCACAGGATGAGGACCGAGCGCTGGCGGGCGGGAAGATGTTGGAGCGCGGCCACGAACGCCAGCCGGATGCTGTCTCGCAGCGCCGCCACCTCGGCCGGGTCGGCCTCGACGGGCAGCACCCGGTCATCGGCGATCGGCGATACCCAGGAGCCCTCAGGCAGCATCGTCTCCAGCGACGACTCGACCGGGGGCCGGGACGGGCCCATCTCCATGGGCCGGGCCCGGCGCTGGCTGCTCAGTAGCTGGTCGAGGCACACGTTGGTGGCGATGCGGTAGAGCCATGACCGCGGGGCCGAGCGCCCCTCGAAGCCGTCCCCCGCCTTCCACGCCCGCACCATGGTCTCCTGGACGGCGTCGTCGGCATCCGACGACGACCCGAGCATCCGGTAGCAGTAGCCCGTCAGTTGCCGGCGGTAGTCCTCGGGGTCGAACCCGACGCCGCCCACTCCAACTACGCCGTCCCCAACGGCGATCGTGTCGCGCCGCACAGCCATCGACGCGACCCTACCCGCACCGCCGCCACGATGCCGCGAACGCGGCCAGACTCGATCCATGGTGACCATTGACGACGTGCGCGCCGTGGCGAGGGAGCTGCCCCGCTCGTACGAGGCGCTGGTGCGCGACCGGGTCAAGTGGCGGGTCGGCCGTATCGTGTACCTGGCCTTCTCGCGAGACGAGACGCTCATGGGCTTCGCCTTCCCGCGAGACCAGCGCGAGGCGCTGGTGGCCGCGGAGCCCGCCAAGTTCTTGATGCCGCTGAAGTCAGACCTCCGCTACCAGTGGGTCCGGGCGCGCCTCGCCGCCCTCGAGACAGAGGAGATGCGGGAGCTGGTGGTCGACGCCTGGACGATGGCCGTGCCGAAGGGCGTCGCCGCCGCCTACCTCGCGAGCGGCGCCGCTAGCGGGGAAGCTCAGCCGGGCGAAACCGCACCGGGAACGGCCACTCGGTGACGAACTCCTCATCGCCCGCCACCTCGGCTTCGACCTGGTAGCGGCCGCCGGCCAGCCGCAGCGCCACGATTGACGGCTCGACGGGGTCGACCATCCAGTAGGCAGGCACCTCGAGCCGCTCGTACAGCGCCCGCTTGAGGGCAGTGTCCAACAGGGGACGGGATGGGGAAAGGACCTCGACCACCAGCAATGGCGTCGCCGAAGGGCCGAGCGGCCCCTTCGGATCGACATCGGCGAGGCGCATCACCAAAAGATCGGGCTCGACGAGTCCGCCGTCGGGGTGCTTCCAGTCGAAGGGCGCGGCGACCGCCCGGGTGTCGGGTGTTTCCGCGGCCAGGAGGATGGCCGCCAGTCGCAGTTGTGCCCGTTGGTGGGCGTAGTTGGGTGCCGGCGTCACGATGAGGCA
This sequence comes from Acidimicrobiales bacterium, assembly GCA_050744165.1. Lineage (GTDB taxonomy): Bacteria > Actinomycetota > Acidimicrobiia > Acidimicrobiales > Palsa-688 > JBOGGN01. The sequence continues at coordinate 3,056 of JBOGGN010000276.1, forward strand.
ACCCCCGATGATCTCGCGGCGGTAGCCGTCATCCGGCATGGCCTCCAGGTCGTCGTAATGGAACGGCCCGGCCGGGCGAATCATCAGCGTCATCGGAATGAGACTACATCAAACTCATGCTACCTGTCGGGCGACTTCGCCCAGAACGGCGACCATGTCGACGTCTTGGTGGAGCTGGTGCTGGAGCATGACCCGCTGCACCCCGGCCGCCTCAAGCTCGTGGAGCCGTTCGGCGGCCTGCTCGACGGTGCCCCACACCCCGAGACCGGCGTTGTCCGCCAGCCAGGCGTCCTCGGACCCGCTCTCGCCTTGGTGGTCCATCACCCGGCGCGCCCGGGCCCGCAGGTCGGCCACGTCGCTTCCTACCAGGCCGCCGGTCATGAGCGAGAACACCAACGTCGCCGGGTCCCGCCCCGCCTCCTGCCACGCCGTGGCGGCCACCGCCCGCCGGGACCGGCACTCCTCCGGGGTGGCGAACACGGTGTTGTACTCGTCGGCCCAGCGGGCCGCGATGGCGGCGCTGCGCCGGCCCCCGTGTCCGCCGACGATCACGTTGGGCTGGGGTTGTTGCACCGGCTTGGGCAGCGCCTGCAGCCCTTCGGTGCGGTAGTGGCGGCCGGCGAAGTCGAGGGTGGCCGAGCGCCACGAGCGGCACACGATCTCGATCTGCTCCTCCAGGATCTCCAGCCGCTCACCTTGGGACGGAAACGGGAACCCATACGCCGTGTGCTCCGGCTCGTGCCACCCGGCACCGATGCCGAGCTCGGCGCGGCCGCTGGAGATGTGGTCGACGGTGACGACCATCTTGGCCAGCACCGACGGGTGGCGAAAGGTCGCCGGCGACACCAACGTGCCCAACCGGATCCGGCTGGTGGCCTGAGCCAGCGCCGCCAACGTTGCCCAGGCGTCGAGCGAACCCCGTTCGGGGTGGCCCTGCACCGACAGGTAATGGTCGGAGCGGAACAGCGCATCCAGGCCCGCCTCGTCGCACGCCCGGGCCAGCGCCAGCCACTCCGCCCAGGTCACGTCCTCTTGGCCTTCGACCATCAAGCACACTCGCATCGGGGTCGACGTTACGAGCATGACGAGGCAACACCGCCGGGCCGGCCTCTCGGGACTCCCGACATGCATCAGCACGGGTGCCAGCTCGACGAACCCAACCCCGGAGAACTCGCCTTTACAGTGGCCGCCCGGAGGTGCTGGCGTGGCTTTGGGTGCGGTCTTGTTTGCCATCGTGACGGTGTTGGTCGGCGTGTTCGTGCTCGGCGACGTGGTCGGCCCGCCCGGCGCCGGGGTCAAGCGACTGGCCGCGACCCACGTGTGCGTCGCGGTCGGCGGCGTCGCCTTGTTGCTGGTCGCCCTGGTCAACACCAGCCGGGGCACCGCCTGGATCAGTTTCGCCGCCTTGGTGGCCGCGGCCGCGGTCGGCTTGGCCACCTTGACCGTGAACCGCCCGCCGGGGGAGGACATCACGCCGGAGGTGCGCAAGCAGCAGGGCCACCTGCCGCTCCCGGTCGTCGTGATCCACGGCGCCGCCGCCCTGTTCACACTGGTCCTCGTGCTGGCCGCCGCGGCCAGCTCCGGCGCCATCCACTGATCGCCGATATTCCTTTCCCACGACCCTGCACTTCGAGGACTACAGCGACGACGACCTGTGCTCTATCGACCCGGTCGATGTGCGGGCCGTCAACCCCAAGTCGCCCCCCGACAGCGGCCCCATGGGGTTGTACCTGCAGGAAAAGCCCGGTCGGCGCCGTTGGGGCAGGGGGGCGGTTCAGCGTCAGCGGGCCCTGCACAAGGCCCGCTCCGACGGCTGCGGCCCGTGTTCGGGAGCGGTCAGGCGGTTCAGGATAAGCGGGCGGTGCGCCAGGCCCGCTCGAACGGGAGCCGCCAATGGTGCGGGGCGATCAGCTGGTTCATGGCGTCGGGACCCCACGAGCCCTGGGGGTAGGGCTGCACGGGTGGCGGATGTTCGAGCAACGGGGTGGACACCTCCCAGAGCCGCTCGATGCCGTCGGCGCTGTTGAACAGGGTGTGGTCGCCGCTCATGGCGTCGTGGATCAGCCGCTCGTAGGCTTCCAGCACCTCGCCCTCGTAGCTGGTCTCCTGGAGGGCGAACTGGAGGCTCAACTTGTCGAGCTTCATGCCCGGGCCGGGGCGCTTCCCGTAAAACGACAGGGACAACTTGGAGGAGTCGGCCAAATCGAAGGTCAGGTGGTCGGGGCCTTTCTTGCCGACCCCCGAATCGAGCGGGAACATGCTGCGAGGCGGCTCCCGGAAGGCGATCGAGATGATGCGGGCGCCCTCGGCCATGCGCTTGCCGGTGCGCAAGAAGAACGGCACCCCGGCCCACCGCCAGTTGTCGATGGTGCACTTCAGGGCCACAAAGGTCTCGGTGTCCGAGTCGGGGGCCACCCCGGGCGTGTCGCGATAACCGTCGTACTGGCCCCGCACCACGTCGGCGGGGTTGATCGGGCACAAGGAACGGAAGACCTTGTTCTTCTCCTCGCTGATGGCCTTCGGTTCGAGGGCGGTGGGGGGCTCCATCGCCATAAACGCCAGGATCTGCAGCAGGTGCGTCACCACCATGTCCCGGAAAGCGCCGGTGGCGTCGTAGAACAGGCCCCGGTCACCGACCGACAGCGTCTCGGGGACGTCGATCTGGACGTGTTCGATGTGGTCGCGGTTCCAGATGGGCTCGAACAAGCCGTTGGCGAAGCGAAAGGCGAGGATGTTCTGGGCCGCCTCCTTCCCCAGGAAATGGTCGATGCGGTACACCTGGGATTCGTCGAACACCTCGTGGACGGCATCGTTGAGCGCCTTGGCGGAGGCCAGGTCGGTGCCGAAGGGCTTCTCCATGATGATGCTGGCCCGCTCGACCAGGTTGGCTCGGGCCAGGGTCTGGACCACCGCCCGGGCCGCGGCGGGCGGCACGCTCAGGTAGTGGAGGCGTCGGATCTCGGCACCCGGCGACGCCGCCCGGAGGGCCGCTTCGGCATCGGCCACGGCTTGAGCAAGGGCATCGGGCCCGGCGCTCTGGGGGACGTAGTGGAGATCGGCGGCGAACTTTTCCCACTCCTGCGGGTTGACCGTGACCCGGCAGAACTCGTCGCAGGCGCCGCGGACGTGGTTGCGGAACTCGTCGTCGTCGAAATCTTCCAGCGACGTTGCGATCACGCGGACCTCGGGGAGGAGACCGGCCTGGTCGAGGTGCACGATCCCGGGCAGCAGTTTTCGGCGGGCCAGATCGCCGGTCGCCCCGAACAGCACCAGCACGTGGGGCGGCAGCGGGGCCAGGGCGGTGGGGGCCGCGATGGGGGCCGTGGTGGCGGTGGCGGTGGTGGCGGTCGCCATTCAGGCCACCTCGTCCACGACGGCTGCCGGCGGGAAGCCCGCGGGGACGGACGGGACTGGGCGGCGGGCGGCGGCTGCCCGGGCCAGCCACGCGAACAACTGGGCGTGGGGGGCGATGTCGAGCAGGCCCTCGGGATGCCATTGGACGGCCAGCACCGGCGACCCGTCGCTCGTTTCCACCGCCTCGACGATCCCGTCGGGCGCCCATGCCACCGGCAGCAGGCCCTCGCCGACGCGCTCAATGGCCTGGTGGTGGACCGAGTTCACGCCGACCTCCGTACGGCCCAGGATCTCCGACAGCCGGCTGCCCGGTGCAATGGCGACCTGGTGCACCTTGTCGTGGTCATGCTGGCGCTGGCGGTGGTTGACGGTGGTCGCGGGGAGGTGCTGGATCAGGCTGCCGGCGGCGGCCACGTTGAGCAGTTGCTCGCCGCGGCAGATGCCGAGCACGGGCAAGGGCGGATCCAGCTGGCGGGCAGCGGCGAGAAGCGCCACCTCCCACGCGTCGCGGGCCGGCTGAACATCGTAAACCTCGGGCACCGGGTGCTGGTGGTAGCGCTCCGGGTCGACGTCGCCACCGCCGGTGAACAACAGGCCGTCGAACTGGGCAGCCATCTCCGGTGCCTCGTCGGGGTTGAGCGTGGGCACGACCAGCGGCAACCCGCCGGCGCCGATCACGGCGGCGACGTACCAGCGGTTGACCCGGTCAATGGGACGCTCGTCGTACAACGCGGGAGCGCTGGTGATGCCGATTCGGGGCCGCATGCACGCACGAGTCTACGGGTCCCCTCCGGCTGCCGAGGAACGTGCGACGCAGCCTTGGCAGGCGATCCTCACGACGATCAAACGAGTTTTGGCTCGCCGACGTGGCGACGGTGTGAGGACCAAGCGCCTGGCGGGGGGGCGACCAGACGTACCGCAGGTAGCCGTCAACCGCGTGTTGACAAGACGCGTTCGTCAACGTAGAGTTGACGGCATGACTCCCCCGCCGACGTTGCAGCAACTCATTGAAACGGTGCGGGCGGACGCGCCCGGCGACACCCCGTTGGATCAGCTGACCCAAGCGTCGAAAACCGCTTCCGACCTCGAGGAGGTGACCGACGCTTTGCTGGGCCATTTCGTCGACCGCTGCCGCCACCAGGGCCATTCCTGGTCGGAGATCAGCGCCGCCCTCGGGGTGACCAAGCAGGCGGCCCACAAGCGCTTCACCCCGGCTGGGCCGCCGACCTTCGAGCGGTTCACGCCGAGAGCCCGCCGGGCCCTCCAAGCCGCCGCCACCCAGGCCCGCCGCCTCGGCTCCTCTCAGATCAAGAGCGAGCACCTCCTGCTCGGCCTCTTCGACCTGCCGCAAGGCATTGCCGCCCAAGTCCTGACCGAATCCAACGTCACGCAGGAAAGGGTCCTCGCCCAACTCGGTGGCACCCCAGTAGGAGACGCCGACGAGAAGCCCTCGGACACGCCGATGCCCTACACCGCCGACGCCAAAGATGTCCTCCGCAGCGCCGTCATGGAAGCCCTGCAACTGAGTCACAACTACATCGGCACCGAGCACCTCCTCCTGGCGCTGTACGCCGAGCCGCCGACAGCAGCCACGTCGGCCCTCGTGGCGCTTGGAGCCTCCCATGACGAAATCGCCGCGAAAATAGCCGGGAAAATCGAGGCCATACTTTCTCAATACAATAAGGAAGGGGTCCCCAACACAGAAATCGGCGGGACCGGGAAGGCGTAAGGACTCATCCGTTCTGGAGCCGTCGCCGTGGCGCAAAAAATTGCGCGGGCGGTTGGTTCTCAGGTCTCGATTGTGGCGCTCTTGTCACCGAAGCCGGTAGGGCACCGAGACAACGGTGACGTCGCAATCCACCATCAGCTTCTCCCGCAGCATGAGAAGCCCCTGATTGTGCAAGAGATCGTCAAACAGCCGGCCCCCGGCGTACTGGCTGGCCACGACCGCGATCCGGCACCCGGGCCAGCGCTCGGCGAGGGACCGCAGATGCTCCTCGATGGTGGCCGCGATGTCCCGGAAGTGGGCCTCCGCCGTCTCGAGGGGGACGTCGATGCCGAGTTCGGTCCAACGATGGAGGAGCGACTCGGCGTCGTCGTCGTCGACGGAGATGTGCAGCGCCACCAGGTGCTCGGGCTTCATCGCCCGAGCCTCACCGAGCGCCTTCAGCACTCCCTTGTGGAGGCGGCTGACCATGACCACCGCAATGAGGGGCGACGGCTCGGCGCCGACCAGTTCCGGCGAGACCGCCAGCGCCGTCTCCAGCCGGTCGTAGTAGCGGCGCACCAGAAGGAAGCCGCCGACGATCAGCGGCACCACCACCACGGGGATCCAGGCGCCACTGGTGAACTTGGACACCGCGATGATCAGCGCCACCACCCCGGTGGCGGCCGAGCCGACAGCGTTGACCACCTGGCGCCACCGCCAGCCGGGCTCCCGGACGCGGCGGTGGTGGCGGACCATGCCCGCCTGGCTCAAGGTGAAGGCGGTGAACACGCCGACCGCGTACAACGGCACCAGAGCACTGGTCCGGCCGCGGAACGCGATGACGAGGACGGCTGCCGCCGCCGCCAGGGTGAGAATCCCGTTGGAAAAGACCAGGCGGTCGCCACGGCGGGCCAGTTCCCGGGGTGCGAAGCCGTCCTTGGCCACGATCGAGGCCAGGCGGGGGAAGTCCGCGTAGGCGGTGTTGGCGGCCAGGGTCAAGATGGCCGCCGTGGCCACCTGAAGGATGATGTACAGCGGGCCTTGGCCGAGCACCGCCCGGCCCAGCTCCGACACGACCGTCTGGGTGCGGCTGGGATAGGGCTTCAAATGCTCGGCCAAGATGGACACGCCGAGGAACAGGCCGCCCAGCATGGTGGCCATCCACGCCATGGTGATGGCGGCGTTCTTCGGCGCGTCCGGCCGGAAGGCGGGGACGCCGTTGGAGATGGCCTCGACGCCGCTCAGGGCAACCGCACCGGAGGAGAACCCCTTCAGCAAGAGGAACAGGCCGAGGGTGCCGCCGCTCTGCAGGGTCCCGGTGTAGTCCTTGGCGTTGAAGGGGATGGTCGCCAGGTGGCCGAAGGCGGCCCGGCCGAGGCCCGTCACCAGGAGGACGACCATGATGGCGACGTAGGCGTAGGTGGGGACGGCGAACACGGCCCCGGACTGGCGCATCCCCCGCAGGTTGCCAACGGTGATGATGGCGACCGCCGCCAGGCACAAGAGCACCGTGGACGAGGACAGCCCGTTGAGTGCCGGCAAGGACACGATGGCGGCCACGCCGGCCGAGATCGACACCGCCACCGTCAGGACGTAGTCGATCATCAGCGACGCCGCGGCCACGAGCGAGGGGAGCCGGCCCAGGTTCTCCCGGCTGACGATGTAGCTGCCGCCGCCGCTCGGGTAGGCAAACAGGGTCTGGCGGTAGCTGCTGACCACGATCACCAAGAGCACCGCCACCACCACTGATATCGGGACCAGCTTGGCCAGACCGAGGGCCAGGCTGGACCCGCCGGCGGTGAGGACGACCAGGATCTGCTCGGTGGCGTAGGCACTGGAGGAAATGGCGTCGGCGGAGAACGTCGGCAGGGCCAGCACCTTGGGCAGCAGCTGGTCGCCTTGCTCGTGGGTGGCGAGCGGCCGGCCGAGCAGGACACGCTTGGCGATCGAGGTCACGGCAGGGGTCGTACCCTCCACTTGCAGGAGAAAAGCGGCGGAAGGGCCGGAGGCCCTGGCCGTAGGCTTCCACGTATGGAGCGCCTGGTGGTTACCGTCGTCGATCGTTCCGGAGATTCGGCCGAACGGGAGGTCGAGGCGGGAGCCACCGCGGGCTCCCTTTTTCCCACCAAGGACGTCATCGCGGCCCGTATCGGCGGGCGGTTGCGTGACCTGGCGGCGCCGCTGTCCCCGGGCGACCGGGTCGAGGAGGTGACGATCGACTCGCCCGACGGGCTGTACATCCTGCGCCACTCCACGGCGCACGTGCTGGCGCAGGCGGTGCAGGGCCTGTTTCCGGCTGTCAAGCTCGGGATCGGGCCGCCCATCGAGAACGGCTTCTACTACGACTTCGGCGTCGAGGTGCCGTTCACGGCCGAGGACCTGAAGACGATCGAGAAGCGGATGCGGGAGATCGTCAAGCAAGGGCAGCGATTTTCCCGGCGGGTCAGCGACGAGGAGTCGGCACGGGAGGAGTTCGCCGACCAGCCGTTCAAGCTGGAGCTGATCGGGCTGAAGGGGCCGGCCGCCGCCTCGGGTGCCTCGGACGAGGCGTCGGTCGAGGTGGGGCCGGGTGAGCTCACGATCTACGACAACCTCCACGGGCGGACCGGCGAGCTGTGCTGGAAGGACCTGTGCCGGGGGCCGCACGTTCCCACGACTCGCGACATCCCGGCCTTCAAGCTGCTGCGCTCGGCGGGGGCGTACTGGCGCGGCAGCGAGAAGAACCCCCAGTTGCAGCGCATCTACGGCACCGCCTGGCCATCTGGGGCGGCCCTCGATGGCTATTTGGAGCACCTGGCCGAGGCCGAGCGGCGAGATCACCGGAGGTTGGGGGCGGAACTGGACCTGTTTTCGTTTCCGACCGAGATCGGCAGCGGGCTGGCAGTGTTTCATCCCAAGGGCGGCATGATGCGCAAAGTCCTGGAGGACCATTCCCGCCAGCGCCACGAGGACGCCGGCTATTTGTTCGTCAATTCCCCACATATCACCAAGGAGCAGTTGTTCCAGGTGTCGGGGCATTTGGGGTGGTACGCGGAGAACATGTATCCCCCCATGGAGTTGGAGGGCGCCCGGTATTACCTGAAGCCCATGAACTGCCCATTCCACATCCTGATCTATCGGGATCGGGGCCGGTCCTACCGGGAGCTGCCGATGCGGTTGTTCGAATTCGGCACCGTGTACCGGTACGAGAAATCGGGTGTGGTGCACGGCCTGACCCGGGTGCGGGGGCTGACCATGGACGATGCCCACATTTTTTGCGCCCCGGAGCAGGTTGCCGAGGAACTGCGGAGCCTGCTGAAGTTCGTGCTGTCGTTGCTGGCCGATTTCGGGCTGAGCGATTTCTATCTCGAACTCTCGACCCGCAGCGACGAGAAGGAGAAATTCGCGGGGTCCGACGCCGACTGGGACACGGCGACCGAGGCGCTGCGGAGCGTGGCCGTTGCCGAGGGCCTCGAGTTGGTTCTCGACCCCGGGGGGGCGGCGTTCTACGGCCCCAAGATCTCGGTGCAATGCCGCGACGCCATCGGCCGGACGTGGCAGATGTCGACGATTCAGGTGGACACGCAACTGCCGATTCGTTTTGGGCTGGAATACGACGCCCCCGACGGCACCCGCCAGAGGCCGGTGATGATCCACCGGGCGTTGTTCGGCTCCGTCGAGCGCTTCTTCGGGATCCTGACCGAGCACTATGCCGGGGCGTTTCCGGCGTGGATGGCGCCGGTGCAAGTGATCGGGATCCCGATCAGCTCCGAGCAGGTGGAGTACCTTTCTGATGTCGCCAACTCGCTGCGGGCGGCTCGCATCCGGGTGGAGATCGACGCCTCCGACGAGCGGATGCAGAAGAAGATCCGCAACGCCCAGAAGGCCAAGGTGCCGTTCATGCTGCTGGCGGGCGAGGAGGACCAGCGCCGTGGGACGGTGTCGTTCCGGTTCCGGGACGGAACCCAGCGGAACTTTGTCCCGGTCGCCGAGGCCGTCGAGTACGTCGTCGGCTACGTCGCGGCTCGGGACAATCGGGACCCGAGCGCGGACGCCGGAGCGACAGCCGGAGGTGATCCGCCGAGCCCGTCTCTCTCAGCCCGGACTTAGGGGCGGCTCACCCCTTCCCCAGCAAGTGCGAGGACAATGGACGCGTGCTCGCGGCCACCGGCAGCCAAACGCTCTGGTACATAACGCGCGGCACCGGTTTGGTGGCCCTGCTGCTGTTGACGGGGTCAGTCTTGCTCGGGGTTCTGGAGACCACGGGGTGGGCTCGGCCCAGGTGGCCGCGGTTCTTGACCGCCGGGCTGCACCGCAACCTGTCGCTGCTGGCCACCGCGTTCGTGGCCGTGCATGTCGCGGCTGCGGTCGTCGACGGCTTTGCCCCGATCGGGTGGCTCGACGCCGTCCTTCCGTTTCACTCCCCGTACCGCCCGTTGTGGCTGGGGCTCGGGGCGGTCGCGTTCGACCTGCTACTTGCGGTGATCATCACCAGCCTGGTGCGCCGGCGACTGGGCCTGCGGGCGTGGCGGATGGTGCACTGGGCGTCGTATGCGTGCTGGCCGATCGCCCTCGTGCATGGCTTCGGCACCGGCACTGACACCCCGACCAACTGGGTGCTGGATCTGAGCCTGGCATGCCTGGCGGCGGTCCTCTTGGCCGTGTGGTGGCGACTGTGGAAGGTTGGGCGAGAGGTGGCTGTGTACGCCCCGGTGCGGACGGCAGCCACGGTCACGAGTGTCGTGCTGCCGATCGTGGTGGTGGTGTGGCTGTTCGCAGGCCCGCTCAAGCCGGGATGGGCGGCACGGGCGGGCACCCCGAAATCGGATATCGGCACCACGGCGACGACGAAACCATGACCCTCAAAGTGACCGTCAACTGGATCCAATGCAAGGGGCACGGCCTGTGCGCCGAGTTGTTCCCCGAGCGCGTCTCGCTGGACGAGTGGGGCTACCCGATCATCGACCCGACCCCCGTCCCGCCCGAGCTGGAAGTCCATGCTCGGCGGGCTGCCGACGCCTGCCCGACCCTGGCCGTGTTGCTCAACCGGATCGAATGAACCGCCCGCCCGGGCTGGCCCACTCGGGTTGGGGAACGCGCCGCCGGTCACCGACGGTGCGCTGTGATCGACAACCTGCCGCCGTCTCGGCTCGCGATGTGCTATCCATCCGGCCCGGGGTTCTACTCCGTAGTCCAACTAGCCCGAACCAGCCACCACGAGGAGACGCGATATGGCCTACAAGTTCGCCTGAAAGGATGCAGACCACGCCTGCCGTTGGCAGGGTTCAGGCGCTACAGAGGAAGAGTTGGTCGCAAGGATCGCGGAGCACGTCCGGCAGAAGCACCGGGTTCAAGCGCCCACCGACACGATCGTCAACTACGTCCGGACCAAGTTCCGCCAGACTTGACGACCCGCTGATGTGGCTCGGTGGCGTGGCCGTCAACGGTCGGTAGGCCGGTCGCAGCCAGGACGCCACCTCCCCACTCATGAGCCCGCCTTGGGCGTGATCCGGCATCGGCGCCGGAATGCGCCCTGGGCGGGGGTCGTTGTTCGTGGGCATGGAGATCAAAGAACTGGGCCACTTGGTGCTCTACGTCCGCAACGTGGAGCGCTCAGCCGCGTTCTACCGGGATGTCCTCGGCTGGCGCCAGATCACCCCAGAGGGTCTCCCGGTCGCCGCCTTTTCCAGTGGCCGTACCCACCACGAGCTCCTGCTCATCGAGGTCGGCGAGGATGCCGCAGGTCAGCCCCGGGGACGCCACGTGGGGCTGTACCACTTCGGCTTGAAGGTTGGCGAGACCGACGACGAGCTGCGGTCGGCCCTGGCCACGGTCCGCCAGGCGGGGGCCCGGATCGCCGGCGCCTCCGACCATACCGTGACCCACAGTCTGTACATCTTTGACCCCGACGGCAACGAAATCGAGTTGTACATCGACGTTCCGGGCGTGGACTGGGCCAACCACCCCGACACCGTCCTGGCGGCAACCAGGCCACTGTCTCTCTAGCCAGCACTGCACTCTAGCCAGCACTGCCCTCTAGCCAGCACTGCCCTCTAGCCAGCCCTGCGCAGGATGTCTAGGCTGGCTGACGGGATGGGCCAACGAGTGGTCGAGGAGATGGTCCGCACAGGTCGTTTCGGCCCCCGTATCCGCTTGCGAGTCGACCTTCATGGCGTTTCCACTTTCGGGCCCAAGGATCATCACGACGTCATCCGCTGGGAGTGGATCGAGGGCATCGCCGCCAACCCCAAGGGCGTGACCGTCTCCTCCCACGACTGCCAGATCCTCCTCCCCTCGGGAGCGTTCGGCCTTCAGCCGGACCAGTTGGCCCATTTGCTCACCGAGGCCGGGTCCATCTTCAAGCGCGGCGACATCCTCGAACAGCTGGCGGGCGACCGGGCCGAATCGTGATGGTGCCGACGCCCGCGCTGGCCGACTTGGCGGCATCCGTATGGCCCTCTCGACCATACTGGGCGCCATGAGATTCGGGGTTGCGGGCAAGGGCGGTGTTGGGAAGACAACGATCTCCGCGGTGCTCGCCCGTTCCCTGGCGGCACGGGGCCGGCGCGTCATCGCCGTGGACTGCGACTCAGACCCCAACCTGGCAGCCAACGCGGGGCTCGGCGTCGACGAGGTGGACTCGATCCGGCCCATCCTGGACCAATCGGGCCCGGAGCGCTCCGTCCCGACGGGCCACAGCCCCATCGCGCTCGTCGACGCCTATGGCCGCTCTGGGCCCGACGACGTCACCTTGATCCTCGCCGCCCGGGCCGAGAAGGCGGGTTCGGGCTGAACGGGCCGAGCCCATGTCACGGTCCGTGACTTCATCGAGCACGTTGAGGGGGAACTTCCTGGCGCCGTGGTCGTCGCCGACATGGAAGCTGGCCTGGAACACCTTTCCTGGGCCGGCGGCACCCTCCGCTATGTCGATCTTCTGCTGGTCGTAGTCGAGGCCAAAGCGAAGGTGCTGATCACCGCCGATCGGATGATCGACCTGGCCCGCCAGCTGGGGATCGCCACCGTCGCTCTCGTCGGTAACCGCATCGCTCCCGGAGACGAGGAGCCACTGGATGCCTTCGCCCGCGATCACGGCTGCGAGCTACTCGGCCTCATCCCGAACGACGACGCGATCCTGCTGGCCGACCGCCTTGGCGTCTGTCCCCTCGACCTGGCGCCGGAATCGGACGCTGTAAAGGCGATCCACGATCTCGGAGAGATTCTGGAACGCCGCTTCCTGGTCTCAGCCGCCGAGCCCGTCTGACCCCGGCACCAGGCTGCCCTGACCGCTGGCGCCGGGCCGGCCGCGACAGGCGGAGTTGGGTCCCCCTCGGGCGACGAACTAGCATCTTCGTCGCGATACCAGTCTCGATGATTCGACAAATGTTTCATCCAGACGCACCAGTTGGGACGTAAAGGCTACGAGTTCGGCGAGCCCGATCTGCAGGGTCAGTTTGCCGCGCCGGAACGCCACCAAGATTTCGAGGAGGACTTTTGTCAATAGACGAGCAGGCTCTGAAATCCCTGATCGAGGAGTCTGCAGATATCCAGTCCGACGCCATGCGTACGACACGGACGGGACTGGCCGACATGGTCGAGCAGGGTCTCGACCACCGGGCACAGGGTGGCTACGAGCCGGAAGCCATAGTTGAATACCAGGTCGAACGCCGGAATCTCCTGTCGAACAGCCTTCTCGGGCTCGGCGCCTTGGCGGGGACTGCATTCAGCCTCGGCATGTTTCAGCTATTTACCCAACCCGCTTTTGCCGCCAGCAGCCCCGATGTTCAGGCCGGCCAGACTGCGGCTTCCATCGAAAATCTTGCGATTGCGGTTTACAATACGGCAGCCGGCCTTTCCTTTATGAAAAACATTCCGTCGCCGGCCGGCGCGACCGTGACCGCATTTGTCATGCGCACCATCGCTGATCATACGGCCCACGCTCAGGCGTTCAACGCCTCGGTCACCGCGCTCGGCGGCCAAGCCCAGACCAAACCGGATCCGGTCGTCTACAACAGCGTCGTCACCCCAGCCCTGCCCGGACTGAAGACGCCGCTCGATGTCGTCAACTTCGCGGCCACGCTGGAAAGCGTCGCCGCCCAGACCTACGTGGTGCAGACCGGAGCCGTCAACGACGCCAAGCTCCGAGGCACCTTCGCCTCGATCATGGGAGTCGAAGCACAGCACGTCGCCGTCTTGAAGGCGGTCGGGGCACTCCTCAGCGCGAACGCACCGCAACTCATCACGATCCCGCCGCCCAGTGCGTCCCTGCCGGCCGCGGCCGGCTCGGTGGGTTTCCCGGACCAGTTTTTCCAGACGGGATCCGCCCGTCCGGCCACCGAAGGAGCGGTCTGATGCCCAGGCGTCGTACCAACGACATGCAGATCAGCGAGCGGGAATTGCTTTCAATGACCCACGACCTCGACGAGATGCACCACGCCACCCTGCCAGCCATGCACGCCGCAATCGGCGAGTGGGCCGATGTTCAGCGGGGCGCGCTATCCCAACCCGCGGTGGACCCCGTGGCCGCAACCGAGCTTCCCCTTGTCTCGGCACCGGGTACCAGCCGTCGCCGGTTCCTTATCGGCGCCGGTGCCGCCGTGGGCGGCGTGCTGCTGGCCGCCTGCTCGTCCACGAAAGTGGCCAAGACCGTCACCAGCACGACGACTGCGTCAGGCAGCGGGAGCAAGAACCCCTACACAGGCGACCTGGCCATCGCGGCGCTTGCCGCCAGCCTGGAAAACCTGGCCGTCCAGACCTACGGCGCCGGCATCAAGGCCGCTCAGGCCGGCCAGCTGGGGGCGGTGCCTCCTGCAATCGTCACCTTCGCGACGACCGCCCAGAGCCAGCACATGGCCCACGCCGGGGCCTGGAACTCGATCCTTTCCGGCGCCGGCAAACCGATGGTCACCGGCGTCGACAAGACGGTGCAGACGGCGGTGGTCACGCCCGGTTTCGCCCAGGTCAAGAACGCCACCGACCTGGCCAAATTCGCCCTTGAACTAGAGGATGCCGCGGCCGCCACCTACCTGGGCGGCATCATGGCGCTCGCTAGCAGCAGCAACATCAAGATCGCGGCCAGCATCCAGCCGGTCGAAATGCAGCATTCGGCCATCTTGAACTTCGTCATCGGCAACTACCCGGTCCCGGCCTCCTTCGCCACGACGACCGGCGCTCGGACCACGTCCGACACCATCGGCTAACCGGAGTCTCGTTCCCGGAAGTACACCGTCGCGGCGGTCCCGGACCTCGGGGCCAGCTGCGGCGGTCACCCGGGCCGAGCTTCCGGATTCACCGCTGCCACCTCGGCACCGGTTTCGGCTTGGTAGCGGTTTCGGCTTGGTAGCGGCCAGCCGGGGCGCTCAGGTCGTGTTCCCGGGACGCTCCAGGCTGTCGGCGGCCACGGCCGTGAGCACGGTGGCATCCCGGCGGGCCGTCGAGGTCAAGGCGTCGAGGTCAAGGCGTCGAGGTCAAGGCGTCGTGGTCGCGGCGTTCGAAGAGCACTCCCAAGGGCAGTTCGAGCAGCAGCAGGATCACGGCGGTGAGCGCCATGTAGGACAGGCGAAGGTGGATGTATCACCGGTATTGGCCGAGGCGGAGGCCGACGCCGCGAACCGTCTCGATCCAGGCCGGGTCGCCGAGTTTCCTGCGCAACGTGGCCACGTGGACGTCTATGGTCTTGGTGGGCCCATACCAGTGGGGGTCCCATACCTCCTCTAGAAGTTGCTGGCGGGTGACCACCACCCCCGGTTCTTTGGCCAGCACCGCCAGGAGGTCGAACTCTTTGGGTGTCAGGGCGATCTCGTCGTCGTCGACGAAGACCCGACGGTTGCGGCGTTGGATGCGCATGGAGCCGATTTGTTGCTCGTCGGGCTCGGCGGCCGCCGAGCC
>JBOGGN010000277.1:0-2957 GCA_050744165.1 Acidimicrobiales bacterium
CGGATCACAGAGTCCGGGTCGCACGATGAACTGATCTCGGCCAAGGGAACCTACGCCGAGCTGTTCGAGATACAGGCACGCTCGTATCGCTGACTTACGAAGACCCCGCAGCTGCCGGCGATGCTTCGGCGCTGACGGTCCGACGGCGGCGCTTGGCCGCCAGGCCGAGCAGCACCAGGCCGATCAGGCCGAGCACGATGAACACCACGATGATCGCCCACGGCGTGCTGGGCCCGCTGCTGACGGTGGCCACGAAAATCTCGTCGGGCTGGAGCTGGAGGTTGCCGAGGGCCTGGTCGACGTTGGCGCTGGTCGGGTGATCCCGTACGACGAGAAGGCCGCCCCGCCGGGCCACCGCCGAACCCGCGAGTGCCGCCTGGACCGGGTCCCCGGCTGGCGCCACGTAGACCACGTTGGTCGCCGTCCCCCGGGCGATGGCAGCGCCGGTGACAGCAGCGGAGGTCGACTGCGCGTCGGTCCCGCCGAGGCGCTTCGCGTTGGGCAGCGCGTTCAAGGCGGCGTCGCTGACCGAGCCACTGCCCCCGACGACCATGACCGACGTCACGTTGAGCGACCGGAGGGCGTCGGTGGTCACGGCGGGCACGGTGTTCTTGTCGGTGAACAAGATGGGCTGGCGGGCCTCGGCGGCCAACGCCACCGCCGTCGCCGCGTCCGGCGTCGACGGGTTCACCACCACTGCTCCCGTGAAGGCCGGTTTTCCGGACGTCTTGTCCTTGTCCGCACGCAGGTCCATCGCCTGCGCCACCGCGACGGCGGTCGAGGCCGGGTCCGGTCCGCTGAGCCGGGTGACGTTCTTGCCGACGATGGCGTTGATCTGATCGAGCACGTGGGCCGACACGTGGTGCTCGTCACCCACGACGTAGACGCCCGCCGGCCTGAACCGCGCGATCTCGTCCTTGATCGCCTTGGGCAAGGCGCCCGATGGCGTCACCAGCTCCGCGCCGTAGCTGGCCCGGGCCAGGACGGCGCCAGCGATGACGCTCGCCGGGTCGTCCTCGCCGGCAACGACCAGCCGGGACACGATCGCCGGATCGCTGATGCTTTCGGCACCCTCGGGCCAGACCTGTTCGGACAGCGTGGTCGACAGCGCCGGTGAGTTGCTGGCGGCGAGCTTCGTGACGGCGGCTGGCACACCGGCACCGAGATGGAGCGTGGCGAAGTAGATGTCGTTCGTGCCGGTGTTGACCGAGCCCCCGCGGGAGTCGGACCAGGCGAAGTAGACATCGTTGTTGGTCGAGGCGATGGCAGGGCCAAACCATGCGTAGCTGCCGTCCTCGCCGCTGATCCCCGTGTCGCTGTTGATGGACCGGTCGTTGATCCGTCGGTTGGCGGAGAAGCTGGCGCCACCGTCGGTGGAGCTGGCGTAGTAGACGTCCTCTTCACCGCCAGGCGAGGGCATGACCGGCGCGACGTAGCCGTTGCGGTTGTCAAGCCATACCAGGTCGATGCGGCCGTTTGGAGCGACGGAGATGTGAGGCAGGTTCTGGTTCGCGCCGTTGCCGGTCGGGTCGTCGTTCACGCGGAGCGGCTTCGACCACGTGGCGGCGCCGTCGGTCGACTTCTGGAAGTAGATGTCTAGGTCGCCATACTGCTGGAGATCCTGGTAGACGAGGTAAAGGGCACCGCTCGACGGGTCGATGGCGAGCTGCTGTAGGCCGCCGCCATCACCTTGTCCGTCGCCGGTCACGACGCCCGCCATGTTCCGCACCCACGTTGC
The DNA here is from genome assembly GCA_050744165.1 of Acidimicrobiales bacterium. Classification (GTDB taxonomy): domain Bacteria; phylum Actinomycetota; class Acidimicrobiia; order Acidimicrobiales; family Palsa-688; genus JBOGGN01. The sequence goes on from JBOGGN010000277.1 coordinate 1,739, forward strand.
TCCGCCATCGGTGGACTTGGCCACGATCTCGGGGTCAGGGCCGGGGTCGTGGTCCCGGTTTCGCCACGCCAGGTAGATGGTCCCATCGGCGCCGAACACCGGTGGGGACGGCTCCCGGGTGAGCTCGCCCGGTGCGCTGGCGTCGACGGGCGCCGACCACGTCGCGGCGCCGTCGTTCGACACCGTGGTGACCATGGCCCGCTCGCCCATTCCGTCAGCGGGCCCGCCCTTGGTGACCAACACGCCCCACGCCACCACGACTACCCGGTCACCCGCTGGCCGGGGCTCCACGCCGAGGGTCGGGCGGACGTAATAGGGCTGCGGACCGGGGGCTGCCGCGACGGCGACGGTGGCCACGGCGAAGGTCTTCCCACCGTCCGACGACTTGGCGACGAGGGTGGAGTCGGCCTGGCCCTTGTTCTTGGTGGGCGCGGTGAAGACCTGGCGCGGGCCGGTGGTTGAAGTGAACGCCGCGTACACCTGGTTGTTCGACCCGAAGGCGATCCCCGAGCTCACGTGCGGGTAGCCACTTGAGTCGAATTCCACGCACGGTGGGCTAACGAACCCGGACGGGGGCCTCAAGTTGGTGGAGGACCACGTGGAACCGCCATCGAGGCTGGTGCGGACCTCGCACTGTCCGGTGACGAAGTTCTCGTCCAGCATCACCAAGTGCTGTGGGTTGGTGGGGTCCACCGCGATGCCGGGGATGTCGGCTTGGCGGAACGGGTTCTTGTCGTCTGCGCCGACTCGGACGTTGGGGGTGACGTGCCCGGCGACGGCCGCGGCGGCGCTGGCGGCCGGCGGCGCGGCCGCCGGGAGCAACGCCGCGAGGGTGATCGCCGCGGCGGCGGCTGGTATGAGCGAGGTGCGCATAGCTTCACCTATACCAAACTTCGCGCAACGTCTCGGTTACGTGGCGTATGGGCTCGCCCACGAATATCCCGCGTGCGTTTGATGCGGATGGTCGATGGGCTTCGCGTTGTTGGCGCTGGGCCTGCGCCAGAGGATGTTGATGGCGGCGTTAATGTCGGCGCCCACCTGATTGCCGGTGGCCGGCAAAGGTCGGGCTGGCGCCTGGTCGCAGACCACCGACGGATCACAGAGTCCGGGTCGCACGATGAACTGATCTCGGCCAAGGGAACCTACGCCGAGCTGTTCGAGATACAGGCACGCTCGTATCGCTGACTTACGAAGACCCCGCAGCTGCCGGCGATGCTTC
>JBOGGN010000278.1:0-11992 GCA_050744165.1 Acidimicrobiales bacterium
GGTTCAGGCCGTCGAAAACGATCGCCAGGGGGTACCCGAGCACTCGCCACTTCTCGAAGCTGGGTCGGCCCTGCAAGGCCAGGCGGAGGCCACTGGTGGTGAACCCGGTGACGCCGATGACGAGGAATGTGCCGAGGATGACGGCGTCCTCGGGCCGGGTCTTGATCCGGATGCGGTACGGCCGCACGAGGTACCGGCGGACGATGGCCCAGATGACGCCGACCAGGAACAGGATGCCCGCCACGTTGGCCACCAGGGCATAGCTTTGGTACACAGTCCCATGCAGGTACTTGGCGCCCGATGGGAGGATGTGGTTGATCTCATCCACGGTCGTCACCGCGAACAGGATCAGGAACGAGAAGTAGATCAGCGAGTGCATGATCCCGGCTGCGGGATCCCGCAGCAGGGTCTTCATGTAGAGGCCGGCCCGGATGTCGTGGAGGCGATGCTTCAGGTTGTCCCGGGTGGTCGCTCGGCGGTCGGGCTGGCCCCGCTGCCAGTTCTGGACGCGGACCGCGAACAGCCAGCCGGCGACGACGAACAGCACCGGCAGGACGATGTAAAACGCCGCTTGCAGTGCCGTCGGGATGTCGTAGAACACCACCCGCTGGACCTTCGAGTGGTCCTCCCAGCGCGTCGCCGACGCCCAGATGCCCAGGCTGGCAGTCAGCACCGCCAAGGCGACGCCAACACCGAGGGCCAGGAGGGACGGCTTGACCGCCACCCGCGGCGGGCGGCTTGGCGGGCTCGGCGGCGACGTGCTGCTCACCGTGGGCTGGCGACGAATCGTCGGGACGGCACAGTCGGAACCTACCCGCTGAAGGCCTGGGAAACCACGGGGCAGCCTCGGCACCGGCCCGCGAGCGAGCACTTCGCCGAGGAGGGGAGAATCGGTCTCGTTCTGGACCGCGGATAAGCGTTTACCGTTCCGAAACATGGGCGCAACGTTGCGCTCGTAGCGTCCCGTTCATGGATGTCGTCCTCGTTCGATGGCCATCGGAGGCGGCGCGCCGGGGGCAACTTGCGCTGCGCCAACTCCCACGGTTGCTGCTCGTGGAGCACAACGCCGTGCCACCGCAAGCGTTGGACTGCCTGGAGGACTGGATCCGAGTACCGGCCGCGGAGATCGACGTGCGCTCCCGCTGCTCGGCTCTGGCGGCCCGGGCCGAGCAGCACGTGTCGGCCGCGCCCAGCCTTGACGACGACGGGGTCCTTCGTTACGGCGGGGTCTGGGTTCCCCTTCCGCCCGTCGAAGCCCGGCTGACCGACGCCCTGCTGCACCGCTTTGGCGCAGTCGTCAGCCGCGAGGGCTTGGCCCGGGCCGGTTGGCCAGACGGGGCGCCCGGCCGCAACGCCCTGGACGTCCACGTCCTGCGGCTGCGCCGGAGGATCCGGCCCCTCGGCCTGGCGATCCGGACGGTCCGTTCCCGGGGGTACCTGCTGGAGGGTGTCGCCAGCGCCGGCCGGCTCCGGACGGCCGCTCAGGCCTGAGCGGCCTACCTGAGCGGCGCTCAGCTCGTCTCCTGTAACGAACTGTTCACAGAGCCGCCACAACTGCGAAATGTCGATTCTTTACGGTATGTGGACGGGCGCATGGTGGCGTCTGCAGAGGTTGTTGGCTGCGCGCGGCGCGCCCGGCTGCCTCCGATCGCATGTCGACCGAGCAGTACACGAAGTCATTTCTTAACCAGGGGAGGCACCGCTGTGACAGATGTTGCGCCGTCCGGCGAGATGCAGCGATCGCTGACGCTCACCGGAATCACCGTGAACGCCATGGCGCTTATTGCGCCAGGCGCATTCCTATGGACCACGTTCCAGATCCAGGCGTCGCAGAAGGGAGGAACGACTGCGACGGATATGTGGACGGGCCTCCTCTGCGCCCTCATCCTTGCCCTGCTGACGGCGTACAGCTACAGCGAGCTGGCTCGCATCTATCCCGATGCGGGGACCGGATCGAGCTATTACTTTGCCGAGGCGGCATTGCTCGACCACGAGAGCGAGCGCATGCAGGGATTCGCCCGCTTCGCCAAGCTGACGATCGGCTGGATCAGCCACCTGTACTACTGGCTGTACCCGGCGATCATGGTCGGGTTCATGGGCATCCTCTTCGGCTACATCTACCAGACCGTTTTTCACCACACCCTGACCTATATCCCCCAGGCGGCGGGGTGCGTGGCACTCGGTTTGCTATGCGGCTACATCGCATTCCGCGGCATATCGGGATCGACGATGACGTCGATTTTGATCAACGTCATCCAGATCACCTGCTTGACGCTGGTGGGAATTCTGTTCATAGCCTACCGCCTCGGCCACGGCCACGAGCTGTACGCCTTTGCCAACGCTGGCCAGGTCATCATTCCCCACAGCTTCATTCACGTCATCTACCAGTCGACGATCGCCATCCTGCTGCTGGTCGGCTTCGAGTCGGTCACTGCCCTTGGCGCCGAGGCGCTCCGGCCCGAGAGGGACATCAAGAAGGGGATCCTGCTGTCCCTCATTATCCAGGGCGGCCTCTGTTACCTGTTCGAATACTTCGCCACCAACTTCGCGGTCAGCCAGACGACCACCGCCAGCGCCTTCACGCCGGCGACATGTACGCCGGCGCTGGTCAGGGCCGGGACGTCGTGTTTGGCCAACGGCGTCGACCCGCTGAAGGGTTTCACGTCCGCGGGTCTGAACCCGGCACCGGTCGGGTCGATGTTGAACAATGTGGCCAACGCCTCCCTGGGCCACTCCGGGTTCACGGTCTCGTTGATCGTGGCCGCGACCGTGCTGATCGCCCTGCTCGGGACCACGCTGGCGTGCCTCAATACCGGGGTGCGGGTGACCTACGCCATGGCCAAGGACAAGGAGATGCCGGGCATTCTCGGCCTCCTACACGGCCGATTCGCCACCCCGCACGGCGGAATCTTCGTCCTGACCGCTGTGTCCCTGGTGATCGGCGTGTACTGCGCCACCCCCTACAACGTGGACAACATCACCCAGATCACCTTGGCGTCCAACACGGGAACGTTCCTGGTCTACGGCATGACCTGCGTCGTCGCCTTCGTCGCCTTCGCCAGCCGTCACGACCGGCACTGGGGCAAGCACATGGCCATCCCGGGCCTGGGGGCCCTGATGAACCTGTCCATGCTGTTCGGCGTGGTGTACCTGGCCGTCACCGCCGGTGGCACCAGTTCCAAGGATGCCTACAAGGCGCTCGCGATCGTGGTCCTCTGGATTGTCGCCGGGGCCATCTGGGTCGCTCTCAACCCGAACAAGCACCACGCCAAGAAGGTGCACCAGGAGCGGGGCCTGACCAGCAGGACGGCGTCGAAGAAGGCGTCGGAACCGTCGGCGCCGCCGGTCAGCGTCTAGCGGCCCGAGTTTGGATGTCGAAGACGGGCCGGGCGGTGACGCCCGGCCCGCTTTTCGCGCTCCGAATGAAGGACTATTTTCCCGATGAGCGGCGGCGATCGCGGCGCAACACGGTTGCGCCCGCGCCACGCAGGAAGAACAGGCCAACCCCGATGGAGAAGATGGCTGGTATCAACTTCCACCCGGTGTGGAGGGCCACGAAGATGATGACGCCCACGGCCAACCACATCACGCCGACGACCAGCAGGAAAGCGGGGCTGGACGGCCGCCGGCCCACGATCGACGGGCGATCAGGATCAAGGCCCTTCGGCAGGCGGGGTGGGGCCGGATTCGGCCCGCTCCGGGTAGGCCCGCTCGATGCAGGCCCGCTCTGGGTAGGGCCGCCCTTCGGGGTCGCCCGGCCTTGTCGCGACCCCCGACCGCCCGCGGTGGGCTTGCGGTCGTGGCTGGCCATCGGCGCCGACCTTAGCTTTCGCGGGTCGCCGAGCGGCCGGTGAAAAAGCATCCCTCGGAGCCGCCCGCGGCGGCAGCCGAGCTTCCCGCATCGGAGCCGGAGCAGCCGGCGGAAGCACAGGAGCCGCCCGTGGAGGCAGCCGAGCTTCCCGCAGAGGTGCCGGAGCCGTCGGCGGGAGCACAGGAGCACCAAGCAGAGGAAGCCGGACAGCCCGCGGAGGAGCCGGAGCCGCCGGGCGGCGAGCCGACCAACCCGGCGCCGGCGTCAAGTGCGTCACCAGTCCAGATCACCCGGGAGGCCGAGGACCCGGGAAACGGCGTGCTCGCCGGCCACGCCATCCTGGCCAAGCTGGCCTGGGCCATGCGCTCGGAGCCTGGGAACGTGCGGCCCCACAACGAGGACTTCGCCGGTGTCTACGCACCGACCATCCCCGACGACGCGTGGGACCGGGGTCCGCTGTTCGTGGTGGCCGACGGCCTTGGCGGCCACGCCGCGGGCGAGGTGGCCAGCCGCACGGCGGTGGAAACGGCGCTCTCCCAGTGGACCGGCAAGGGTGGAAGCGCAGCGCCTCACCAGGCGCTGCGGGCGGCCATCCGCAGCGCCAACGTCGCTGTCTTTGACGCCGCCCTCGAGGCCCATCGCCGGGGGATGGCGACCACCTTCACCGGCCTCACCCTGGCGGGCCGGGAGGCGATCGTCGGACACGTCGGCGACAGCCGCTGTTACCTGGTGCGCGGAGAGACCACGACCCAGCTGACGAGCGACCACTCCCGGGTGGGCGAGATGCTGCGAGCCGGCCTGATCACCCCGGACCAGGCTGCGCACCATCCTGCTCGGTCCATGATCTCGCGGACCGTCGGCAGCGAAGTGTCGGTTCAGGTCGACATCGTGCGCCAACCAACCGAGGCCGGCGACACCTTCCTCTTGTGCAGCGACGGTCTCTGGGACATGGTGAGCCGAAACGAGATCACCGAGCTGATCTCGGCCATCGGGACTCCTGCAATGCCTACCGTGGTGGCGGCAGCCGACGCCTTGATTGAGCAGGCGTTGGTCCGGAACTCCCCTGATAACGTCACCGTCTTGGTGGTGCGTGTCACGACCGATCGGCCGGTCCCCGCCGCCACCACCCGGCGCTCATTTCTTCGCTGGAACCGCGGCGTCGCCCGGTGAGCCGCTACAACGCGGGCGACAACCTCGACGGCTACTTCATCGTCGAGTTGCTGGGTACAGGCGCCTATAACGAGTCGTACAAGGCGACTGACACCCGTACTGGCAAGACCGTGGTGCTGAAGATTCCCGACCCCAACCTGTTCGCCGACCCGGCCACCTACAACCGCTACAAGCGGGAGGCCGACATCGCCAAGAAGTTGCACCATCCGGCGGTTCAGGGGGCCATTGACGACCGTGAGAAGCGCAGCGAGCCGTACCTGGTTCTTTCCTTCGTGGAGGGCGAATCCCTCAGTACCCGGCTGCGGCGGGAGGGCGGGGCATTTTCCATCCCTTTGGTCGTTGACTGGGGCGGCCAGCTGGCGACCGCCCTGGCGTACCTCCATGCCCAGGGCGTGGTCCACCGGGACCTGAAGCCGGGCAACGTGCTCGTCGGGGCTGGTGACCGGCTGGTGATCGCCGACTTCGGTACCGCCCACCTTGACGGCGCCCGGCGGCTCACCTTCAAGCACCTGACCGGAATGCTGGGCACCCCGGACTACATGAGCCCGGAGCAGGCGCAGGGGAGCCGGGGCGACGCCCGCAGCGACCTCTATGCGTGGGGCGTGATGATGTACCAGCTGCTTACCGGCAAGGTGCCCTTCACCGGAGGCGACTGGATGTTGACCATGGCCGCCCATCTGCAGAGCGACCCTAAGCCCATTCGTCAGCTGCGCCCGGAGGTCCCGCTCGGGCTGGAGGCAATCGTCGGCCACGCCATGCGCCGCTACCCCGAGCACCGCTACGCCTCCGCCGACGAAATTCTGCGTGACCTCAACCGGTCCGAGTCCCTCAACCTGCAGACCTACGACCTCTCGCCCGAGAAACCGATGGGCAGCCTCGTGGCCGGCGGGGCTGGCAAGGGGCTCTTCGGCCGGATGTTCAAGAACCGGGGCGGCTGATGGCCCGCTACGCCCCCGGCCAGCGCCTCGACAGCTACCGCATCGAGGAGCTGCTGGGATCGGGGGCCTACGCCGAGACGTACAAGGCCACCGACACCCGAGATGGCAAGACCGTGGTCCTGAAGGTGCCCGATCCCAACTTGTTCGCCGACCCAAACACGTTTCAGCGCTACCGCCGCGAGGCCGAGGTGGCCAGCCGGCTCGAGCACCCGAGCGTCCAAGGGGCCATCGACCCGGGCGAGACCCGCAGCGAGCCGTACCTAGTGCTCGACTACGTCGACGGGACTCCGTTGCGCAAGCAGTTGCGCACCTTCGGGGGCCCCATCCCCATCGCCACCGTCGTCGATTGGGGCCGCCAGCTGGCTGGCGGGTTGGCCTACCTGCACAGCAAGGGGGTCGTGCACCGGGACCTGAAGCCCGAGAACATCCTGGTGACACCCGGTGGCCGCCTCGTCATCGGCGACTTCGGGACGGAGGCGCTGGCCGGGTCCCGCCGCCTGACCTGGAAGAACCTGGCCGAGAGCCTGGGCACGCCGGACTACATGAGCCCCGAGCAGGTCCAGGGGGAGCGGGGCGACGCCCGGAGCGACCTGTACTCGTGGGGCGTGGTGATGTACGAGCTGTTGACCGGGCGGGTCCCTTTCGAGGGCGACAACTGGATGGCGGTCATGGCCGGCCACCTGCGAGGCGACCCCAAGGCCATCCACAAGCTGCGACCCGACGTGCCTCCCGGCCTGGAGGCGGTGGTCACCCACGCCATGCGCCGCTTCCCGGCGCACCGCTACGCCTCCGCCGACGCTCTCCTCGGCGACCTCCGCCGCCTCGACGAGCTCGATGCCACGACCTACGACACCACCCCCGAGCCCCCGATGGGCGGCATGGCGGCCGAGGAGTCGTCCCGGCGGCTGTTCAAGGTGGCGGCGCTGGCCGCCATCGGGTTCGTCGCCCTGTGCGCCTTGATAATCACCCTGTCGATCGTGCTCCGCTAAGAAAGGCCCGATGGAAAACGTGCGCTGGGTGCGCCTGGTCTTCGTCGACGTCTTCGGCGGCTCCCATGCCGTGGTCGTACCCGCCCATCGCTACCAGGTGGCGCTTGAAAAGGGCGCCCCGTTCGACGGCTCGGCCCTGGCGGGGCGGGCACGCCATTTCGAGGAGGACATGGTCCTTCAGCCCGACGCCGCCAGCTTTCTCGACCTCGGCGATGGGGTGGGCCGCGTCACCTGCATCGTGGCCGGTCCCGACGGCCGGCCGTGGCTTGGGGATCCCCGCAGCGCCCTGGTGCGGGTGGTCGACCACGTGGCGTCGTTGGCCGCTTCCTACAGGGCGGCTGCGGAACTGGAGTTCTACCTGCTGCGGCCGGACGGCCAGCCGGTTGACCGAGGGGGCTATTTCAGCGAGCTGGAAGGCGCCGGGCTGGCGGTGACGCGAGCGGCCGCCGAGCGCCTCGGCGACTTCGGCCTGGACGTCGTTGGCGCCCACCTCGAGTCGGGGCCCGGCCAGTATGAAATCGACCTCGGGTCGCTTCCTCCGCTGCCCCTGGCCGACGGTCTGGTGCTCACCAAGCAGGTGCTGCGGGAGGAGGCCGGCCGGGCGGGACTGCGGGTCACCTTCATGGCCCGCCCCTTCAGCGGCGAACCGGGTTCGGGGCTCCACCTCCACCAGGATTGCGATGCCGCCGCCGCCGAGGAGCGCCTGTTTGACAGTCGGGGGGCGTTGAGCGCCGCCGGTAAGGCGTTTCTGGCCGGGCAGTTGGCCCACGGTCGGGGCCTCTGCGCCCTGGCGGCACCCAACGTGAACTCCTACAAGCGCCTCGGCGGTGGCCCCGAGGCTCCCCATGACCTCATCTGGGGTCACCTCAACCGGGCCGCCCTCTTGCGCGTGGGCGAGTCGGGCGAGCGGCGCCCCGCGATCGAGTTCCGGCTGGCCGACCCCTCGGCCAACCCCTACCTGCTCGTGGCCGGGCTGCTGGCGGCCGCCGGCCACGGACTCGATGCCGGCCTCGACCCGGGGCCGCCGTTCGAGGAGGACATCGGCGGCTTCGACCCCGCGGCCCGCGCCGTGCAGGTGCGGCCGCTGCCTCGCGACCTCGACGGCGCCCTCGACGCTCTGATGGCCGATGACGTCCTGGTCGACGCCTTCGACAGCCGCCTCTTGTCACCGCTCGTGGACGGCAGGCGCCAGGAGGCCGAGCAGTACCGGGCCCACGTCACGGCCTGGGAGACGGAGCACTACCTGGACGAGGCCTAGGAGGGAGTTGGGTCCGACCCCTACGGTCGGGCCTCTGCCGGGGTGCGCCCAGCCCATCCGTCGCCTGTCCTACGAAGGTGTCCCGTGCTCCTCGTCGGTCGGGGGGGACGGCTGCCACGCGGAGTCGTCAGCTGCGTCCTCGCTGCCGGAACGACCGCCGAAGAGCCCGCCTGGGCTCACGTCAGGGGTCAAGGGCGTAGCCGTAGGCCCGGGCGGCTCCCACGTTGCCGCGTCCGGCGGCTGGGAGGGATCTACCTGCGGCGCGCCGGACCCGTCTCCGGTTGCCTCCGGCTGCCACGGGTCGCCTGTCGACTGCGGGCTGGCGGGGGGGTGGTTGGGCGCGCTCGGCGATTCCGGGCCGTCGGCTGGCTGCCATGGTGCCGCCTCCGATTCCGGGCCGTCGGCGGGCTGCCATGGTGCCGCCTCCGAGTCCGGGCCGTCGGCCGGCTGCGATGGTGCGGTCCCCGATTCTTCTGGGCTGCTGGCAGGCTCAGGCCGAGCGGCACCCAACGGGGCGGAGACCCGCGGGGGTCGGGCGGCGCGTCGGAGGGTCAGAGTCTGGGGCAGGGGGAGGCCGTCCCAGGCCCGGCGCCGCTCGGCGGCGGGGTCGAGCTCCATGGCGGGGTGGGTCTTGATGCCCATCACTGCCCGCCGCCCGGGCTGGTAGGATGGCCAGGCAGGGAGGGCCGCGGTGCCCGGATCTCCGGTGCGGGCGAAGGTCACGATCACGTCCTGGAGCACCTGGGCGACGGTGCGATCGGCGGCCGTCGACAGGCCCGGGAAGGCGGCTTCGGGGGGACCGGTGTAGTCGAGCCAGGTGAAGGGCAGGTCCGACCCGTGGCAGGGGCCGAGCTGGTCGAAGGGCACCTGGCCCGGCGTGTGGTCGAAGCGCATCACCCAGCTGCGCCCGCCGCCCCGGTGATGGGCCTCGGCGGTGCGCACCCCGGGCATCGTGAAGATCAAGTCGGTCAGCAAATCGCTGCGAGCCCGGTCCTCGTTCGAGCCGGTGCGCTGGTACACCTGCATCAGGCGATCCCAAGCAACGTCCCCGAACCAGGCTCGGGCACGAAGCTCCTTGGCCTTGACGAACCCTTCGGGGGAGATGGCCAGGTAGAGGTTGGCCTCCTGCTGGCAGGTGCTGATCAGGAGCGGTACCTGGGCCGAAGTCCCAGCCATGAGGCCGGCCAGGGGGTGGCCCGGGAGCGCGGCGCCGTCGACCACCGGCAGGAATGGCTCGCCTTCGAGCTCAGCGTCTTCGGCATCGCGCATCAGCGAGGCGGCGGCGGTGCGAAGGGCCGAGACGGACAGTTGCTGCAGCTGGGCCGCCTCCCGGTAGTCGACGCCGAGCTGGTTGAGCATGCGCACCGCTGCTGTCCGCGAACGCCACCGGCTCTGTACCCGGTCGGGGGCGCCGCTCTGCAGGACCGCCCGGTGGAACAGGCCGGCGGCGGCGGGCATCGCCAGGAGGACCCCTACGCAGGTGGCTCCAGACGCCTGGCCGATCAGCGTCACTCGCTCCGGGTCGCCGCCGAAGGCCTCGATGTTGTCCTGGACCCATCGCAGTGCGGCCACCTGGTCGAGCAGGCCCACGTTGACCGCGTCGTCAAGTCCGGCGCCGCCGACCGCCGCCAGGTCCAGGAACCCCCAGGGGCCCAGGCGGTAGTTCAGGGTCACCACCACCACCTCGCCTCGGCTGGCCAACCAGGATCCGTCGAAGTTGCTGCCGCTGCCGAAGACAAAGGCGCCTCCATGCAGCCAAACCAGCACTGGCCGGGCCTTGCCCCGGCTACGTGGCGACCACACATTCAGGTACAGGCAGTCTTCGCTCTCGGGCTGGACCCCGGCTCCGGATGGCAGGACCAAGCCCGGCACCTCAGTCGCGATGCTCGAAGGGCCGAAGGTGGCGGCGCTGCGGGGGCCGTCCCAGTGCGGCGACGGCCGGGGCGGACGGAAGCGCCGGTCACCTTGGGGCGCGTCAGCGTAGGGCACCCCGCGCCAGACCGTGACCTTGCCTTCTCGGGTACCTTTTACCCCGAATTTGGACTGTCGACTCGGGCTCATGGTTACGTTGTGGTGCGGCCGTAGGACGGCGGAGAGACGGCCGTCTGAGCAACCTACCAGGGGTCGCCGCAGAGCCGCCCCGACCTGCACCGATACAAGGTTTATACCTTTGGTTCTACCTGGCTCCCCAGGCCCGCCGGTGGTTGCAGAACAGGTGAGGGTCGGGTACCGTCCGCTGCCATGTCTGGAGTCCTTGGAGTTCTCGCGCTCGTCGCAACCCTAAACCGCTCGCCGTCCACTACGACGAGCACCGTCGCCCCCGCGGTCACCGGACCGAGTGGTGGCAGCGGGCAGGCACAGGGGACGGGTACGTCGAAGAGCGGTGGTACCGGCGCGGGTGGCGCCACCGGACCGTCGACCAACATTTCGAGTACCAAGGGCAGCGCGACCAGCGGGAGCGCATCCGGGACGGCCACTGCCACCGGCGGCACCAGCGGTAGTACTGGCGCGGCCACGGTCTCGCCCATCGTGACGGCTACCAGCGGCACCGGCGGGGCCGCGGCCGCGGCCCCGACCAGCGGGTCCACGGGGGGCTCCTCGGCCGGGACCACCTTCTCTGGTGGTACGGGCGGCGGGGCCGGGGGCGGCACCGGGGCCGTCCAGGTGATCGTGACCAGCGGCAACTCCGGACCTGCGACCGCCAACGCCACCGGCGGGTCGACTGGCGCGGCCACCGCCTCCTCGACCGGTAGCGCCACGACCGGGAACTCCGGCGCCGTGACCACCAGTGCCTCCGCGACTGGCGGGACCACGGGCGCGGTCACCGCCAGCCCGCAGTCGTCGAACACTGCGAGTAGCGGCAACGGTGGTGCCTCCGGCCCCACCGGCAGCGCCTCCCAGACCTCGGCCGCAGCCACCGGTAACACCGGCACCGGCGGCACTGCGCCGAGCGGCGGCTCCGGGCAGGCCACCGCCTCCGGCTCCGCGGGCTCTGGGTCGTCGGGTGCGGGTGGCGATAGCGGCCTGGTCGCCAACGTGTCTGCCACCACCGGGACAGCCACCAGTGGCGATGCCACCGGCACTGCCGACGCCACCGGCGGCGTCAGCGGCAACAGCGGCGACGCCACCAACGATCCCTCCGTCACCGCCACGAGCGGCGACGGCGGCTCCGCCTCGGCCTCGCCGACCAGCGGCAACACCGGGGCGGTTAGCTCCGGGCTCGTGTTCTCGGGCAACGCCAGCCACGGCGGCGGTAGCGGCGCGGTCATGGTCACCGTCATCTCCGGCAACTCGGGCGCCGCCACCGGCACCGCCAACGGCGGCTCGTCGGGTGCTGCGACCGCGACGTCGACCGGCAACGCGGTATCGGGCGACACGGGCGCGGTCACGACCTCCTCGTCGGCAACGGGCGGCACCTCTGGGTCGGCCACTGCCAACCCGGTGTCGTCCAACACGACGACCAGCGGCGACGGCGGGGCATCGGGCGCCACCGGCACCGCATCCCAGACGTCGGCCTCGGCCTCCGGAGACACGGGCGGCACCGGGTCCGGCGCCACGGGCGGCTCGGGTGCCTCCTCCTCGACCGGCACCGCCCGTTCGGGCGACTCCGGCCCCGGGGGTACCTCCGGGCCTGCCTTCACCGCCTCCCTCACGGCGGGCCACGCCGCCTCCGGCGATACCGGTGCCGACTCAACAGCCATGGGCGGCAGGAGCGGCAACTCGGGTGACGCCACGCTCCATCCCATTGACACGGCCACGTCCGGAGACGGCGGCGATGCCACGGTGGATGCCACCAGCGGGCACACCGGTGCCGCCTCCTCGGGCA
>JBOGGN010000279.1:0-21382 GCA_050744165.1 Acidimicrobiales bacterium
GTCTTGTCCTTCAGCCCCTCGGGGACGTCACGGCGCACGATGCGCTGGGCCAGGCCTTCGACGATGGCGGTCTTGCCCACCCCGGGGTCGCCGATGAGCACCGGGTTGTTCTTGGACTTGCGCGAGAGGATCTGCACCACCCGGCGGATCTCGGCGTCGCGGCCGATGACCGGGTCCAGTTTGCCGTCCCGGGCGTCCGCCACCAGGTCCTGGCCGTACTTCTCCAGGGCTTCGTAGGTGCCCTCGGGCGAAGCCGACGTGACCCGCTGGTTGCCCCGGATGGCGGTGAGGGCATCCAGGAACTTGTCCCTGGTCACCCCTCGCTCCTTCAGGCGCCGTCCGGCGGCACTCTGCGATCCCTCGTCGAGGAGGGCCATCAGCAGGTGTTCTACCGAGACGTAGTCGTCCTTCAACCGCTTCGCCTCGGAGTCGCTGCGGTCCAGCAACCGCTGGAGCCGTTGGGTGACGTACACCTGGCCGGGCGCCGCCCCAGGCCCGCTGACCCGGGGTCGGGCCGCCAACTCGGCTTTCAGATCCGCCCGCAGGGCCGAGGTGTCGGCGCCTGCCCGCTCCAGTAGCCGGGGCACCAGGCCGTCGGGATTGTCCAGCAGCGCCAGCAACAGGTGCTCCCCGTCGACCTCGGTATGGCCGTAACGGGCCGCTGCCGCCTGGGCCTCCTCCAGCGCCTCCTGGGATTTCTGGGTCAGCCGGTTCGGGTCCATCGGCGGTTCCTTTCTGCTTGGGTGGTGCTTCGCAGCGCCGCCTCCAGGCTCTCCACGCGGTCCAGCAAATCCAGGACCAGCCCCAGGGCGGCGTAGTTCACCGCCAGGCCCTCCCGCAGCCGTTGAATGCGCGCCGCCCGGGCCAGCTGCGCCGGGGCGAAGAGCAACCGACCCCGACCGTCGAGCCAGGCGTCCAGCAACCCGAGGTCCACCAGCCGCACGACCATTTCCGGGTGGAGTCCCGATGCCTGGGCCAAGGAGTCGACCGTGAAATACCGCGGGATCGCCAGCACCGTGGTCATGCCTGCCGCCGAGGGTCGAAATCGGACGCCCGAGCCAGTTCCTCGAACAGCCCCTTTTCCCTACTGTTCAGAGATGACGGAACCATGATCCGCACCTCGGCGTAGAGGTCGCCGGGATCGCCGTTGGGGTTCGGCAGGCCTCGTTTGCGCAGCCGCAGCCGTCGCCCGGAGGAAGTTCCCGGCGGGACCTTGACCTTCGCCGGGCCCCCCGGTCCCTCCACCGGGACGGTGGCGCCCAGGGCCGCCTCCCACGGCGTGACCGGCAGCTCCACATGGACGTCGCGGCCCTCGAGGCGGAAGCGAGCGTCGGAGCGGATCCGCACCACCAGGTACAAATCGCCGGGGGACCCGCCGTCGGTTCCTTGGCCGCCCTGGCCGGACAGGCGGATGCGCTGTCCGTCGATGACCCCGGGCGGAATGTTGACGTCGTAGCTGCGCTCGGCGCCCGAGGCCGACGTCAGCGTGATGTGCCGGCGACCGCCGGAATAGGCATCCTCGACGCTCAGCTCCACCTGGGCTTCCTGGTCGGCCCCCCGCAGCGGGCCACGGGGCCTGCGGGCGGCGAAGGGCCCGCCGGCCCGGCCGAAGAGGCCGCCCAGCATGTCGTCCAGGTCCAGGTCCCCGAGGTCCCCGAGGTCGCCCACGTAGAAGTCGCCGTCGTCGACCGTCACTCGGCCGCCCCCGGCTGCGGTCCGGCCGGTGCCGCCGCCGGACCGCCCGGCGCCGCCCGCCCGGGCCCGGCGCTGGGCCGCCGCCCACTGGGCCGGGTCGACGCCTTCGGGGACCTGGCGGAAGTCGGGCCCGAAGCGGTCGTAGCGGCTCCTGGTGTCCGGATCCGACAGCACGTCGTACGCCTCGGAGATCTCCTTGAAGCGCTCTTCGGCACCCGGCGCCTTGTTGACGTCGGGGTGGTTCTCCCGGGCCAACTTGCGGTACGCCCGTTGGATTTCCTTGGCGTCGGCAGTTCTCGGGACCCCGAGCACCTGGTAGAAGTCGCGGTGGTCCGCCAAGCGTCTACTCCCGACTGGCGACGACCACGGCCGCAGGCCGCAGTTGGCGATCCTCGTTGCCGTACCCCGGCCGCACCACCCGCACCACGGTGCCGGGAGCGACGTCGGCATCGGGTTGGATGGCGACTGCCTCATGGCGGACGGGGTCAAAGGGCACGCCGACCTCGTCGCGACGGCCGAAGCCCAGTTGGTCGAGGACCGCCACCGCCTGGTCGCGAACGGTTCGGACCCCCTCGATCAGGGCGGCGGGGTCCGCGGTAGCGTGCTGCAAGGCCAAGTCCAGGTTGTCAACCACCGGCAGCAGGAGGGCGACAACCCGGTCCCGTTCGTCGGACCGGCTCCGGGCAACCTCGCGGGTCAGACGCTTGTTGAGGTTGTCGAAGTCGGCCAGGGCCCGCCGCCACCGATCGTCGAGATCCCGGATGGTGGCCTGCAGCTCCTCAGCAGGGGGAGAGGGGACCGAGGGGGCGCGGGGCTCATCCCGGGCATCGGTGGCGGCGGGCTGGTCAGCGGCGGCTTGGCCTGCGGTGGCGGGCTGGTTGGCACCGGCGGGGCGGTTGTTGTCGGCCACCGACGGGCTATCCCGGGGTGAACTCGGCATCGATCACGTCGTCGCCGCGGCCATCGCCGGCCGCGCCGGACGGCCCCGAGCGACCTGGAGAACTGCCGGCCGAGCCGCCGTTGCCGGAGGGGGACGGAGAACCCGTGGACCGGGCGGCCATGAGGCCTTGGTAGACGCCCTGCAACTCGGCGGTCAAAGAGCGCAGCCGGTCGAGTCCGGCTTCCTCCTTGACCGCCTGTCGGGCATCGGCGACGAGCATCTCGGCCCGTGCCTTCTCATGGACGGGCACGGCGTCGCCGATCTCGGCCAGCTGCCGTTCCACCTGGTACGCCAGGCTGTCGAGCTCGTTGCGGGCGTCGACGACCTGGCGCAGGGCGGCGTCGTCGGCCCGGTGCTGCTCGGCGTCGGCGACCATGCGCTCGACCTCGTTCTTGTCCAGGTTCGACGTTTCGCTGATCGTGATCCGCTGCTCCGCCCCCGTGTCCTTGTCCCGGGCGGAGACGCTCAGGATCCCGTTGGCATCGATGTCCGTGGTGACCTCGATCTGCGGTTGGCCCCGGGGGGCGGGGCGGATCCCCTCCAAGCGGAAGCGGCCCAGCACGCGGTTGTCGGCCGCCCGCTCTCGCTCGCCTTGGAGGACGACCACGTCGACCGCCGATTGGTTGTCCTCGGCGGTGGTGAAGGTCTGCGTCCTGCGAGCCGGGATGGTGGTGTTCCGCTCGATCAGCTTGGTCATGACACCACCCTGGGTCTCGACGCCGAGCGACAGCGGGGTCACGTCCAGGAGCAGGACGTCTTTGACCTCACCTTTGATCACCGCCGCCTGGATGGCGGCGCCCACGGCTACCACCTCGTCGGGATTGACCGTCATGTTCGGGTCCTTGCCGCCGGTCAGGCGCCGGACCAGGGTCTGCACCGCCGGAATACGGGTGGAACCGCCGACCAGGATCACCTCGTCGATGTCGCCGGCGGCCACCTTGGCGTCGGCCATCGCCTGGCGCACCGGGCCATTGGTGCGGTCCAGCAGATCCCCGATCAACGACTCGAAGGTCGAGCGCATCACGCTGGTGTTCAAGTGCTTAGGCCCTGACGCGTCGGCGGTGATGAACGGCAGGCTGATCGTCGTCTGGGTCACCGACGACAGCTCGACCTTGGCCTTTTCGGCCGCCTCGAACAGCCGTTGCAGCGCCTGGGGATCGGTGCGCAGGTCGATGCCGTTGTCCTTCTGGAACTGGTCGGCCAGGTGGTCCACCAACCGCCGATCGAAGTCGTCGCCGCCCAGGTGGGTGTCACCGGAGGTGGCCCGAACCTCGACCACCCCGTCGCCGACGTCGAGGATGCTGACGTCGAAGGTGCCGCCTCCCAGGTCGTACACGAGGACGGTTTCGTTGCCCTTTTTGTCCAGGCCATAGGCCAAGGCGGCGGCCGTGGGCTCGTTGATGATGCGCAGGACCTCCAGGCCTGCGATGCGACCCGCGTCCTTGGTCGCCTGGCGCTGGGCATCGTTGAAATAGGCGGGGACCGTGATGACGGCTTCGGTCACCTTTTCCCCGAGGAACTTGGTGGCGTCGTCGACCAACTTGCGCAGGACGAGCGCCGAAACCTCCTCCGGGGCGTAGAGCTTGCCGGCGATGTTGAACCGCACCGCCCCGTCGGGTCCGGGGACCACGTCGTAGGAGACGGCGCTCAACTCGCTCTGCACCTCGTCGAAACGCCGGCCGATGAAGCGCTTGGCGGAGTAGATCGTGCCCTTGGGGTTCAAGATCGCCTGACGCCGGGCCAGTTGGCCCACCAGGCGCTCACCGGTCGGTGTGTACGCCACCACCGACGGCGTGGTGCGAGCCCCTTCGGCGTTGGGAATCACCGTCGGTTGGCCGCCTTCGACGGCGGCGATGACCGAGTTCGTGGTCCCCAGATCGATTCCGACCGCCTTGGCCATAGGTCGTCATCCCTCCGTGCTCTCGAAACACCTCCAGGTACCCATCGTGACCCTTCCGCCAGCTGGTTAACATCCCGCGAGCGCGTAGGTTTTTGGCAGGCAGCCCCGCAGCCCTCCGCCCCGAGCGCTACGCGTTCACGTGGTGCCACTTCGCCTCCGACGGCACAGACTCGCGGGAGCGCCTTTGAAAGGAGACCTATATGGCTGACCTCATCGCGATTGGATATCCGGATTTGCCGACCGCCGAGCAGGCAGAGGCGGAGCTCGAACGCCTGGCCCGGGAGCTGGTCATCGAACCTGAGTCCATCGCCATCATCAGCCGCGACCAGCAGGGCAAGTTCCATGTGCGGACGACCCATCACGAGGTGGCCACCGGCGCCACGTGGGGCATGCTCTGGGGCGTGCTCTTCGGCTTCCTCTTCTTTGTCCCTCTTTTGGGATTGGCCGTGGGCGCCGGCCTGGGTGCCCTGTTCGGCCTTGTGGCCAAACTTGACATCAGCGCCGAATTCCAGAGGCAGGTCCGGGAAATGCTGCAGCCGGGCACTGCGGCGGTGTTCGTGATCGTCGACAAGATGACGACCGACAAGCTGATCGAGGCGATTTCCAGGTTCCGCGGCACCGTGCTCAAGACGTCCCTTTCCCGCGACATCGAGCAGCAGCTCCAAAAGTCCCTGACGGGCTCGGCCGTCGGCGTCGGCGCCTAGCTGATACACCCTCGACCGAGATCCTGGCCGCCGGCATCCCCTGCGGCTCGCCTACGGCTCGGCCGACACCAGCCCCACGGGCGCTCCGCCGGCAGGCACCAACTCCACCAAAGCCGGCCCGGCGGGTGCAACGGTCCGCTGCCGTGGTAGGTACCGCACCGCCAGGATCGCCCCGGCGACCAGCACGACCGCCCCGACGACGTTGGCCACGTCCGAGGCATGCACGAAGGCGTCCTTGGCCAGCCACACCAGCCCGCTGCGTGAGGCGGCCGGCATCGTCTGGGCAAAGGCCAGTGCCGACCCGATGGATGATGAAGCCGAGGTCAGCGCCTGGTGGGGCACCCCGCTGCCCCCGCCGGCGGCGCCAGCGACGAAGGTGGAGTGGTAGCTCGACGCCCACACGCTGCCGAGCACGGCCACCCCGGCGGCGGCGCCGACCTGGCGGGCGGCGTCGTTGATGGCCGAGCCGACCCCGGCATGTTCGGGCGGCAGCGAGCTCATGATCGACGCCGTCGAGGGGGCGATGGCGAGGCCGACACCAATGCCGGCCATGACGAGGCTGACCAGCAGCAACGGGAACCCGGTGTGCCCGTTGGCGGTCGCCCGCAGCGCCCCGCCTGCGGCCACGATCAACAGTCCCGCTCCGGCCACCCGCCCGGTGCCGTAGCGAGCCACTGCCCCGGGCGTGCGCAGCGAGAAGATCACCAAGGCGGCGGCGAAGGGCACCGAGTACACGCCCGCTCGCAGCGGGCTGTACCCGAGCACGAACTGCAGGTGCTGGGTGTAGAGGAAGTACGTCCCGAGCGCCCCGAAGTAGAGGAGCGTGAGCGAGGCCGCACCCACGCTGAACCGGGCGTCTCGGAACAGCGACAGCTCGATCATGGGGTGGTCGCTCCTCGATTCGACCATCACGAAGCCGGCCACCGCGGCCACGCCGGCAGCGGCCGCGCCGAGCACGCTCAGACTCGTCCAGCCGGCGGTGGGACCCTCGATCACTGCGAACACCAGCGCCGCCAGGGCCACGACGGTGAGCACCGCCCCGACGGGGTCCATGCGCTTGGGGGACGGGTCGCGGGAGGTGGGGAGAAGAAAATGCCCGCCAACCAGGGCGATGACGACCACCGGCAGGTTCACGGTGAAGATCGAGCCCCAGCCGAAGTGGGCCAGCAGCAGCCCGCCCATCACCGGTCCCAGGGCGATGCCGATGGACGCCATGGCGGCCCACACCGCGATGGCCCGGGCCCGCTCGCCGGCGTCGGGAAACACCGTGCTCAAAATCGACAACGTCGACGGCATGATCATGGCGCCGCCGATCCCCATGAACGCCCGGGTGGCGATCAGCAGCCCGGCGCTGCCCGCCAGCGCCGAGGCGGCGGTGCCGATCCCGAAGATGACCAGCCCCAGCTGGAGCGTGCCCTTACGGCCGAAACGGTCGGCCAGCGACCCGGCGCTAAACAGCAGCCCCGCGAACACCAGTTGGTAGCCGTCCACGATCCACTGCAGCTGCGATGTGGTGGCTCGCAGGTCCCGCACCAGCGTCGGCAGGGCGACGTTGAGCACCGTGTTGTCCAGGGTGATGAGGACCAGGCTGAGGCACAGCACCCCGAGCGCCAGGCTCTTCTGCATGGAGGCGGATGGCTTCGCGGTTGCTATGTTCGACATACGTCAAACATAGCATGTTTGACGTATGTCGTACAAGCGATTTTTAGGCGGTCCCCGCCATCACCGCCGCCAGCAGTCCCGGGAAGCGGGACTCGAGGTCGTCACGGCGCAACCGGTGGAACTTGCGGGTTCCCTCCTCGCGGGCGCTCACTACCCCGGCGTCGCGAAGGACCCGCCAGTGGTGGGTCGCGGTGGACTTGGAGATGGGCACGTCGAAGCTGCCGCAGGTGCGCTCGGTGTCGCAGCCGTACAACTCCCGGACCAGGGCCAAGCGCACGGGGTCGCTCAGGGCGTGGAGCACGCTGGTCAGCTGGATGTCCTCGACGTCTGGTTGTTCAAGCAACTCGCCGGTAGCGGCCACCGGAACCTCCTGGTGTGTACGACAACCATCATACAACCAGGTAAGCGGCCTTGGTGGTGTCAGGTGGTGTCAGGCGCCGCCTCCGACGCCCCCGCCGCCCCCAGCGCACAGGTCTACGCCCGTCAAGTCCACCACCCGCAGCACCGAGGCGTCGAGCTGGTTTTCCGGCAGAGCCCCCTGCTGCACCGCCGCCACCAGGGCGTCGGCGATCCCGTTGACCGTGCTGGCCACCTCAGCGGGGATCAGCGCCGTCGTCGCCGCCGAGGTCAAGGTTGACCCGAACAGGACAAGGTCGGCGTCCGCCTCCACCGCCGCCACCGCAGCCGACACCACCCCGTAGCCTGCGGAGGTGACGGCGCCGGCCGACAGGCTGTCGGTGATCACCACGCCCTGGAAACCCAACTGCTGGCGCAACAGCCCCTGGATGACCGCCGAGGACACCGATGCGGGCGCCGTCGTCAGGCCAGGCACCATGTCGTTGGCCACCATCACGACCTTGGCCCCCGCCGCCACCGCGGCCGCGAAGGGCGGGATCCCGGAGGTCTGCAGGGTCGAGTAGGAGACGGTGTGGGCGGGGCCGGCGTCGCTGTTGCCGGCCGAGCCGCCGAGGCCGGGAAAGTGCTTGACCACCGACAGCTCGCCGCCCTCGGACAGCCCCTGCATGAACGCCACCCCGAAGTTCGCCGCCACCGACGGCACGGCGCTGAACGAGCGGGATCCGTCGGGGTCGGAGTTATTGGGCCCGGCACCGCCATCGACGTCGAGCACCTGCGCCAGGTCCATGTCCACGCCCGCCGCCCGCAGCTGGCTGCCAACGGTGCGGGCCAGCGATTGGACCTGGGCCACGGAGTCGTCGGCCGCCAGCTGCCGGGGCCATGCGAAGGAGCCCACCAGCCCGTTCAGGCGCTGGATGCCGCCTCCCTCCTCGTCGGCCATGGTCAGCACCGGGACGCCGGCGACGGGCTGGGCCTGGGCCGCGGCCACCAACCGGGCCAGATCCGCCGGCGGTGCCGCCGACCCAATGAAGAGCACGCCGCCCACCCCTGCGGCGACCACGCTCGTCAGCTGCGCCAGGTTGAAGTTCAACGAGGGTGCCACGATGAGCCGCATAACCCGCTGCCGCAGCGGCCACTGCTCCACGACGCCGATCGGGCTGCAGCGGGCGACGGTGGTCGACGTCGTGGCGGTCGCCGGTGCCCGCGGCTGCGTGGTCGAGCCGGCCCGCGCCGCCCCGGGATGGCTCGAGGTGCACCCCGCCACCAGCGACAACGTCGCCACCAGGGCCAGCGCTGGACGATGGAAGCCCTGGGAAAATTCCCCGCTCCTCGCGCCACCAGCGCCCCCGAGGGCCTTGCGCGTCACCCGGGACACGAAGCGAAAGTACCCATCCTGGCCGACCACCGTCCTTGAGATGGCATGATTGGTCGCACCTCCAAAGGAGTGGTAGTGGCTGACGATACCGAGGTGGACCTGGGCATTGGCGGGTTCACCAATGCAGTCCCGATCGGGCGGGGCGGCTTTGCCGTGGTCTATCGGGCCTACCAGCCGCGTTTCGACCGTTTGGTGGCGGTCAAGGTGTTCGTGGGGCTGTTGATCGAAGAGGGGATGGTCGCCACCTTCGAGCGGGAGTGCCGGGCCATCGGCCGGCTGTCGGGCCGGCCCAACATCCTCCAGGTGTACGACGCCGGGATCTCACCGGCCAACAAGCCCTACATGGTGATGGCCTTCATGGCCGGCGGCACCCTCGACGAGCGGTTGCACGCTCGGGGGCCCCTCCCGTGGGAGGAGGTCACCAGCATGGGGGTCAAGCTCGCGCGGGCCCTGCAGGCGGCCCACGACTCAAATGTCCTGCACCGCGACGTCAAGCCCGAGAACGTGCTGCTCTCCGAAGACGACGAGCCCTACCTGGGCGACTTCGGAATCTCCCGGCTGACCGACGCCACCCGCAAGACCCGCACCAACGTCTCATTCACCCCGGCGCACGTGGCGCCTGAGATCGTGTCCTCGGGTGAGCCCACCGCCGCCGTCGACATCTACTCCCTGGCCTCCACGCTGTACGAGGTCATGGCCGGCCGGCCCGCCTTCGTCGACGAGGCCGACGACAACATGCTGATCATCCTTCGCCGGGTGATCAACGACCCGGTGCCCAACCTCCTGGCTGCCAATGGCGTGCCCGAGCCGATCCGCCGGGTCATTGAGGGTGCGATGGCGAAGATCCCCACCGACCGCCCCCACTCGGCGTCGGCGTTCGCCCGCCAGTTGGAGGCCGCCATGGCCGCCGCCAAAGCGGCGCCCCCGGAGCCGGTGCGCCCCGCCCCGCCCGCTCCCGACGACCGGGCGACGCTGCCGCCCCCAATGGCAGTCCCCCCTCCGTCGGCCTTCACGCGCCCGCCCCCGGCCGGGGAGCTGCGGTCGCCGTGGGCACCGCCGGCACCATCGGAGCCCGGACCCCCGAGTCGTCCGCCGGTCGGAGTCCCAAGTTCCTCGGCGCCGGTCCGACCGGCCTCACCGGACGCCGGAGCGCCGTCGACAATCTTTTCGGGGCCCGTGCACCCGGCGTCACCGGGTGCCGGGGAGCCGCCAGCCTTCTCGGGGCGGGTGGGTCCCGCGTCACCTGATGCTGGAGCGCCGCCGACGATTTTCTCGGGGCCCGTGCGCCCCCCGTCGCCTGATGCCGGGGGACCGACGGCGTTCTCTGGGCCGGTGCGTCCGTCGGCCCCCGACTCCGATGCCCGGGGCACGGCCGCTTTTTCAGGTGGGTTGCCCCCCTCGACCGGGTTCCGACCGCCACCACCCCCGCCGCCGGAGCCGCGGACCGTGCAGTACGGGACACCGCAAGGCGCAGGCCCGGGCGCGCCCGCGGGCCGCAAGTCAAGCCGGACCGTGCTCATGGTTGTGATCGCTCTCATCGTCGTGATCGCGATCGTCGTCGTTGTCATCATCCTGCTCGGCCACAAGAAATCAGCCTCGACGTCTTCGAACACCGTGCCGTCAACGACGGCGGCGCTGCCCACGGTCGCGACCGTGCCCGCAACCGCCGCGACACCGACGACAACGGTGCCTGCGCCTACCTCGACAAGCCTGGTGTCATTGGCCAACAGCGTGACCAGCCCCGCCGCCGCCAGCATCCAGCTGTCGCTGGCCACCTACTTCAACGCCATCAACAACCACGACTGGCAGGCGGCCTGGAACCAGTTCACGCCGGGTGAGAAGACGTCGGAGCCAGTGGCCAAGTTGGCGCAGGGCGCCAGTTCCAGCAATGACTCGGGGGTCGTCCTCACGAGCTTCTCGCCGCAGAGCGACGGCACTGTCGTCACCACCGTCTCCTTCACCAGCATGCAAGCCCCGGCCGACAGCCCCGACCACCAGAGCTGCGACCGCTGGACCTTGAACTACGTCATGGCGCCAAGCAACAACGGCTTCTTGATCGGCCAGTCGACAGCAGCGGCCAACCCGCCCTACCAGGCCTGCCCGCCAGCCGCCTGATCGGGGCCGCTCGACGCCCCGCGTCAAGTTAACAGCCTTAACCATGACTGGTAAGGCCCCGTGAAGGTTGCTTGCGCCCCCAGGAAGGGATGTCCGGCAGCCCCCGAGACGATCCAGGCGGGTCGGACGGGGCCCTTTTCCACCCCCCCAGGTATTGAAATAAGTCTTTCGAAGCTGTACTCTCGAAACATGGCTTTCGAAGATGCTCGACGCATCACCGACCCCCGTGAGTTGCGGGCCATGTCACACCCGGTGCGGCTCGCCCTCATGGAGGCCTTGCGGGACGAAGGGCAGCTCACCGCGACCCAAGCGGCGGAGTTGGTGGGGGAGAGCCCCGCCAACTGTTCGTTCCACCTCCGCACGCTGGCCAAGTACGGCTTCGTGCACGAGGCCGAGGGGGGCAAGGGGCGGGAGCGGCCATGGCAGCTGGTGTCGACCGCCCACAACATTCCCGATGCTGGCGAACTCGCCGGCGAGGCGGGAGCGGCGGCCGGGGCGCTGGTCGAAGTGCTGGCCGAGCGGGGCGCCGAACGGATGCGCACCTGGTTGCGCACTGCCGTGCAGTACCCCGAGGAGTGGCGCCAGGCCAGCTTCTTCGACACGGTTCGGCTTCAGATAACGGCCGCCGAGCTGAGCCGCCTGGGCGAAGCGGTCCAGGGGCTGCTGGCCGAGTTCATCGGCCGGACCGCCGAAAACCGGCCCCCGGGGGCCATGCCGGTGTCGGTCTCGGCCATCGGGTTTCCGACCCGCATTCCGATCGCAGAAGGAGGAAATGATGTATCCCACGCATCCCGCAATCACTGAAGCGGTCGCCGCTTACCGCAGGAAGGACTACGAGCACCACGCCACCGCATACCGCATGACCAGGAATGTCTCCGGCGGACCCCGGCAAATCCCGGCGATTCGCCGCACCTTGGGACGCACCGCTATTTCGGTGGGTGTACGCCTTCTGGCGCAAGAGCCAGCGCCGGGCTGCTGACGTCCGCCGCCCGGCCGCACGGGGCCAACCCTCGGTGAACGGATCGAAAAAGGTCTGCTCCCACTGTCTCTCCTCGAAGCGGTGCAGCTGCTCGCCGGAGAGCGTGGGCGTCATGCATCGCCGGCTACGGGGCCGGGAATCACCGCCGCCTCTGGGAAGTTGACACTAAGGCACTCAAGTTCCACGGAGGTGGTGGCGTGGCAGTACAGGCCGACTGGGTCGAGAAGGATCTCTATGCCGTGTTGGGCGTGGCGCAGGATGCCGACGCCAAGGCGATCAAGCGCGCCTACCGGAAGTTGGCCCGAGACCTGCACCCCGACACCCACCCCGACGATGCCGGGTCGGCGGAGAAGTTCAAGGCGGTCACGGCCGCCTACGATGTGATCGGGGACGAAGCCAAGCGAGCCGAGTACGACGAGTTTCGGCGGGCCGTGGCGAGTGCCGGCGGTACCGGTGGTACCGGTGGTGGGTTCGACGGCGGTTCTTTCTGGTCTGGTGACGGTGGGAGGCGGAGCCGGTTCGATGCCGGCGCGGCCATCGGTGAGGCGGGCGAGTGGGACGGATTCGAGAACACGACGTGGACGACCTTCGGTGGCGACGATCTGGGCGACCTGCTCGGGGGTCTGTTCGGCGGGCGGGCGGGGCGCGCTGGGGCGTCGACGGGACCCCGACGAGGGGCCGATCTGGAGGCGGTGCTGGACCTGGGCTTCGACGACGCCATTCGGGGGGTGACGACCGAGGTGACCCTGCGCGACGCAGAGGGGGCGCGGACGTTCAAGGTGCGGGTTCCTTCCGGCGTAGATGACGGCCAGCGGATCCGCCTGGCGGGCAAGGGCGGGTTGGGCGTCAACGGCGGCCCGCCCGGCGACCTGTACGCCGTGGTCCGGGTGGCGGCCCATCCGGTGTTCGGCCGCCGCGGTCAGAACCTGACGGTGGACGCGTCGGTCACCTGGCCGCAGGCCGTTCTCGGCGCCGACATCGACGTGCCCACCTTCGAGGGCCCGCCGGTGCGGGTCCGGGTGCCCGCGGGGACTCCGGACGGGCGGACGCTTCGGGTGCGCGGTCGTGGGGTCCGCAGCTCCGGCGGCACCGGTGACCTGTTGGTGTCGGTCCTGCTCAGCGTGCCCGAACAGCTCAGCGAGCAGCAGCGGGATGTGGTGGAGGCGGTTGCCCGGGCATTCCCAGCGGCCGCCTAACACCCCGTTCTCTCGGTGGGTGTGGCCGCTTGACGCTGCACCCCCTCGGTGCTGGCGAGCGGCCCCAGGCATTCACGGTCGGTTAACGCCGGGTCTGGGGCCGGGTTCGTGGCGGTCTCGATTCCCGGGGTGGCCCGAATACCTGGCGCTATGCGGTAGCTTTTCGGGCCACCCAGCAAGGGGCCGGGTTCGGGGCGGTCTCGATTCCCGGGGTGACCCGAATACCTGGCGCTATGCGGTAGGTTTTCGGGCCACCCAGCACACCTAGCCGGAAAGGTCAGTCGGGCGGGCGTGACCAGCCCCGCCGAGTGCGGGTGAGCGGCACCAGGCCTTGACGCTCGAGGTAACGCCGGGTCCGCTCGATGCTCGGCGGCTCCTCCCCGGCGGCGTGCCGGCTCGGGCGTTCGATGGCGTAGGCCAGCAGCCGTTGTTTGCCCGCCGTACGGAGCCAGTCGCAGCCGTGACGGAAGAGCCAGGTCCCGATGCCTCCGCCCCGGTGCTCGGCGGCGACCCAGTGGTTGGCCACGTCCACCCACCCGGCAAGCAGGCTGTTGGTGACTCCGTAGTCGGCCTCGACCTCAAAAGCACCGACGATCGTTCCAGCTCGGTACGCCTCGAATGCGGTGCCCCACGTTCCGACACATCGGCGTAGTTGCAGATCCGCCTTCGGCGGGGCCCCAGGTGGCGGCGCCTGGGCCAGGTCGCCAGCGAAGAGCACCTCGATCTGGCCATCGCGGTCGTCGAAGCCGACCTCGGCCAGCAAGCGTTGGACATGGGGCCAGGCGTCGGGCACGCCGTAGACGCCAAGGCAGGGGAGAGTCCCGTCGGCATACCAGGCCCGGGAGCGCCAGTCGCGCAGCTGCGTCATGGCGGCTTCGAGAACTTGCCGTCCCGCGTGACCGGCTGAGGGGTCGAACACGAGCCAGTGGATTTCTCCGGCATCGCGGTAGCTGTCGCTCGGGCGATCATCTGCGGCGTATCGCTTCAGGTAGGCGGCAGCGACCACGCGGTCGTTGGCGATGCCCACGATGGCGCGGCGATCGATCACCCACGGGTCGACGATCGGCTCCTGGGCGTCGTGTTCCAGCTGCGAAAGGAGCGCCGCGACTGGGACGGCACCACCGGGGAGCACGGCCGCGATATGCCGGTTGACCAACGACGTGAGCCCGTTTCGGTCATGACGGGCGAAGGGTCGGACCTCGAGCACAAGGACCTCCAGGGGGGCGCGAGAAGGACAGGCAACAGCCCAACCGCCGCTCCCTGTGCGGCACGCCCTGAAGCCTATGGGCGAGCCAGCCGTTTGCGGAGTTGATATCCCACTCCAAGACCGCGGAGGCGACGTCGGTGCTGACCGCCGAGCGAGCGCGATCAAAGAGGTCGGCCGCACGCCGGTCATTGGGACCGCCACGGCTGGCAGTGAGGGGAATCCCTGATAGTCGCCACCATCGGAAGCGCCCACCAGGGCCGTATGAGACTCGCACCAACGGAAAGCCCGATGACCGGCTTCTCCGGGTTACACGGCAGCACCCTGCCCTCCGATCCGAGAAGACAGACCGGGCAGCCTGCCGTCGCCATGGTCCTTGACAGCCTCGCAGCCGTCGCCATCCTGACCGGCGGCGTCTACGCTCTGTTCAACAAAGTAGTTATTGAGCCCGACGGCGCTGCCCTCAACGCCAGTCACATCGGTTCTCAACTGCTGACGTTCCTGGGCCTGCCCGCCGGCCTTCTCATCGTCGCCATAGCCTCCGGGTGGGCGGTGCGGGGACGCAGCGCACACTTCGTCGCCATCTGTGCTGCTGCCCTGTCCCTGGTGTTGGCGGTGGGGGCCATCGTTCACGCCGAGCGTCAACTCCACCCGACGCTGGCAGGCGAGCACGCGGCATTGGCAGCGTTCGTCCCACCCGCGGGCGCTCTGGCCGTCGAAGACAACATCGATGTGACGGCCACACCGACCATCGAACGCTTCTGGAACGTCCCCGGATCGCTCAGGGATGCGTGCGCCGAAATGCAGGCTCACCTTCAATCATGGGCCGACCCCGGCACCGAACATTCGATACCTCAGCCAAGCGGAGAATGCAGCTTCAGCGCTCGAAAGAACCGCTACCGGGCGGAGCTGGACGGGTTCTCTGGCATCTCGGATCATCCCGTTAGCGTTTCCCTGACTCTCACCCAGACCAACTGAGAAAAGCGAGCGAATCTGCACCGGAGGCCGGTCGGCGCCGAGATCAAGGCGGGTGTGGTATGCGGCGAGCCCGGTAAAGTCTGGCCGATCCTGGCGAAGCGGGCATCCATAACCTCCTCTGGCGCGTCAGGGCCCGTCACGCCTTGGAGTGGCGCGCCCGGTCCGGCGCGGGCATCCGGGCGGCGGGTCGCCGTCGGTGTGGTTGCGACCGTGATTTTCGGCGTCCTCGCGGTGGTAGCGGCCGCGCATATCGATCGAGGCAGTCCGGCCCTGGTGGCGGTCGTCGGACGGTCGGCCTACGCCGTGCTGTTGGGTCTACAAGCTCTGGCCTTCGCCACCCAGCCGCCATCGTGCGCCCGGGACGGGCGGGCGTGGGTGTGGGGGGCAACACTGTTCGCCACCTTCGGCATGGTGTTGGCCCCGCTGTTGCCGCCCGGCCACACTCTCTGGGTCGCCGGGGCCGTGGCCGCATCGGTGCAAGCGTCGCTGGCAGTCGTCGGCATGGCGATCGCCCTGGCTGCCATGGCGAGCCTGCCCAGGGCGTTTTCGCTGACGCCCCAGGTTCGTCGATTGGCCACGAGCGGCATGTACCGCCTATCCCGCCATCCGCTCTACCTCGGCGAGGGCCTCAACATCATCGGGATCATGGTCGCCACCGGCTCGCTGACCGTCGTCGTCGTGACGGCAGCAGTGCTCGCCGCCGAAGTGGTCCGGGCCGGGTTGGAGGAACGTCTGCTCCGCCGAAACTTCCCGCACTACGACGAGGTTTTCGGTTCGGTGGCCCACCTGCTGCCAGGGATCTGGTAGCGGTTCTTCCGGTTCCGTGGCGACGCCGGCGAGCACAGAGAGGACCGGTTGGCCTTCAATGTGCCACCGCCGGATCTGGGCTACGGCTCGAAGCGATAGCCGACCCCGCGAACCGTCTTGATAAACCGGGGCTGGTCGGGATTCTCTTCGAGGCGCAGCCGCAGGCGGCGGGCGTGCTCGGTCACGGTGCCAGGGTCGTGCGGCTGGGTCGAGGGAGGCCACACTGCGGCCAGGAGCTGCTCGCGGCTGAAGGCCCGGCCGGGTGACGACGCCAGGTAGACCAGCAGGTCGAACTCCCGGGCGGGCACCTCCACGGCGGCGCCGGCGACCCGCACCTGGCGGTTCTCCGGGTCGATCTGCAGTCCGTCGAACTCAAGCACGAGCGGCCGCCGGTGCGGGGCGCGCCGGAGGACGGCCTCGATACGGGCCAGCAGTTCGGCAGTGGAAAACGGTTTGACGACGTAGTCGTCAGCACCCGCTTTCAGCCCGAGCACCCGGTCGGGCTCGTCGGCTTTCGCGGTCAGCATGATCACCGGGATGTCGCTCGTCCGGCGGATCTGGGCCAGCAGTTCCAGGCCGTCCTGACCGGGCATCATGACGTCCAAGAGCAGTATGTCGACGCTGAGGCGGCCCAGGGCCGTCAGGGCCGAGGGGCCGTCGGGCGCCTCGGCCACGTCGTAGCCCTCGATAGAGAGCAGGCGCCGGAGCAGCCGCCGGGTCGGTTCGTCGTCGTCGACCACGAGGATGCAGGCGTCGCCATCTCGATCCTCGCTGGCCATGAGGCCTGAGGGTACCGCCTTGGCCTCAAGGGGACGGGACGCCCCGAATGTCCCAAATTTCGGTCCGAATTGCGCCGATCTGCCACCCAGCGAAAACCCAACAAAAAATCAACGCCGGCGCTAAAGGCATCGCTAAATCGCACCGAACCTTCTTTCAACACCGGCAAAACACAACAGCCGGCCAACGCTTCTCCAATCGGAGAGGCGTCACCCAATCAAATGGAGGGTCATTCCAAAATGCGTAAGCTCATTCCTGTCCTCGGTCCGATCCTGGCCGCCCTGCTGTCGGCAATTCCGGTCGTGGGCCCAATCCTGGCTGCCGTCGTCGCCTGAGCCGGATATAACGGCCGACTTCCAAACGGGTCCAGCATGCCGACCATGATTTCCGACACGGTCACACCAACCGAGCCGGCTTCCGCTGCCCAACGGGAGGATGGCATCGGCGCCACCATTGCGGCCAGTGCCGCCGTCGTGGCCTGCACCCTGACCCACCTGCCGGATCACCTGCTCTCCCTCACCGGTGTGCAGGGCTGGGTGCCTGGGCTCGTCGTAGTGATGGCGTTGGTGAACGGCGCCCGGGGGGTAGCCCGGGCACCGTTCACCTACGCCCGCCGAGAGATGTCGAAAGCTCGATGGGCTGCCCAAACGGTGTCGACCCTGGTGGCGGCAGTTGGGATTGGCGTGGTCCTGACTATTCCCTTGTACGCCCTGCTGCGGGCCTCTTCCTGGTGGTGGCTGTGGGCGTGGGCCCTCTTCGCCGCCGTCACCGTCGCCGGCCAGTTCCTGATGCCGCTGATCATGGGGCGGCGACTCGGCCCACTGGAGCCGGCGCCGGCGGAGCTCGCCCTGTTGGTGCAAACGATCGAATCGCAGGTCAGCGTGGCATCGGCCGAATCCCGCGGTAGCACCCGCCGGGGGAACAGTGCCGGTGCCGGTGTCTATGTGGCCACCGACTCCCCTCGCCCAGCCTCCCGAAGGTCCTCGCAGTGCAACGCCTATGTCTTGGGGCTGGGCCGCACCCGCCGGGTGGTGTTGGAACCCGGCATGGCCGCCTGGCCTCCGACCTTGATCGCCCAAGCCGTCGCCCATGAGCTGGGCCACTGGCGCCTACACCACACCGCCCGGCGGCTCCCGTTGGCGGTAGCGGTGCAATTGGCGACATTCGCCCTGGCGGCGGCTGTGTTGTCGTTCCACCCTCTCCTGTCGTGGGCCGGGATTGCCTCGGCCGGTGACCCTCGTTCCTACCCCCTGCTGCTGGCGCTGACCGCCGCCTTTGTTTTTCCCGCCCGGTTGATCCTGGCCGCCTACGACCGTGGCCAGGAGCGAGCCGCGGATCGTTTTGCCCTCCATGTGCTCGGAGACCCCGATGCCTATGCCGCCATGCTCGACCTGCTGGGCCGAAATGGCGACGCGTTTCGCGAGCTTCCGTGGTGGCGGCAGTTGACGGCCACCCACCCCGCAATCGACCAAAGAATTCAGGATTGCCAAATGCAAAAGGAGCCTCTTCATGTCTAAATCCGTGGTCCGCAAAATGGGCGTGATGGTCGCCGCGGGCGTCGGCGTCATCGTTGTCGCCGTCGTCATCGCGACGAGCCAAATGGGTTCGACCGCTTCACCGGCGGCGGGCCAGCCGGCGGCGGCCCGGTCGGCTGCAGCCGGTTCCTCGAGCGGCAACAGTTCCGCCACCTCGTCGGCCCAACTGGGCGCCGCCGCGGGCAGTACGAGCGCGGGCGGGGCGGCCGCCGTGAGCGCCAGCGGTACCTCGGCAGCCACCGGCCAGAGCTCTCATAGTTCGGCGCCGGGCGGCACGGGCGCGGCGACGCCGCCTCCGACGGCCGCGCGCACGACCACCCCACCGACGACTGGCAAGTCGACAACGACGGCGCCCCCCGCCGCGGGACCGGCGGCTGCGGCACTCGGCACGTACCGTTACCACCAGGTGGGCACCCTCGCTGGGACCCCGTCCGAAGGCACCCTCATGGTGACTGCGGGCTCAGGCGCGGGCACTCAGGTATGGACCCGGAACGTGGGTGGGGCGCTTCCACCGGCGTCCACCAACATGTTGTTCAACGCCAGTGGTGCCTTCCTGCTCACCCCGTCCGACCCGGTGACTGGGACTGCCTCCTGCACCTTCGCCCGACCCGTTCCCTGGCCCCCATACCCGACGACGCCCGGCCAGAGCGCTTCCGTCCAGGCCGCGTGCACCGCCCCGATCACCACCTACCAGGTCAGTAGCCAGGTCCAAGGCACAACCCAGGTGTCCCTCGGCGGCACCTCGGTGACGGCCGCCGTCGTCGTCAACACCTTTGTCATCAAGGGCAACTACAACGGCGGCGCCATCAACGTGACCTTGACCGAGACCGACGAGTACGCCCCCAACCTCGCCGTGCCCGTGGTGACCACGACCCGCATGTCCGGCACCGCCCTCGGGTTGTCGGTCACCACTCAGCGCACCGACACTCTGGAGTCAGCGAACCCCTCGTAATCCCTCCCGTTGCGGCCTCGCCCGTCGAGGGCCTAGTCCGAACTTCCCTCCGACCGGGGGAAGTTTGGACTAGTTTCGCGTTGGTCTGCGGTCGGGCCGACGGCGATACGAGTCTGGGCGACATTGGTACGAGACCGGGTGACTGCGGAACCAGACTGGGTGACATCTGTTGCTCCTGGCGCCAGTTGTGACGGAAATCCGCAGCCAACGGTGCCCGGAGCAAAAAATGACACCAAGACTGAGTCCCATCTGCCCGCGCGGTAACCCGCCGCCGCTGCTAGGGACCCTTCGACGGCCCGGTTGGCAGCGTGAAGCCGAGGTCGAGGCGGCGGCCGCACAGAGCTGCCACCTCGGGGTCGTGGGTCGCCAGGACGACCGCTGCGCCCCGGTCGGCAGCCGCCAGGATCTTTTCCAGCACCAGCGCCCGGGCGGCGGCGTCGAGTTCCGCGGTCGGCTCGTCGGCGATCAAGATGCGGGGCCGGAGGGCGAGCGCCCGAGCGATGGCGACCCGCTGCTGCTGGCCGCCGGAAAGCTCGTCGGCGAGTTGGTCGTCGTGGCCGAGGAGGCCGACGTCCTCCAGCCAGAACGCAGCCTCCCGCTGCGCCTCGCCTCTCGCCCAGCCGGCGGTCCGCAGCGCGATCTCGATGTTTTCGGCCGCCGTCAGCAGCGACACCAGCCCGTAGCCCTGCAAGATCAGCGCCAGGCCCTTGTCGGGACCGGGAAAGCTGACCAGGCGCTCGCCGTCGAGCAGCACCTCGCCCTCCGAGGGCGTTAGCAGCCCGGCAAGCAAGGCCAGCAGGCTCGACTTTCCCGACCCCGAAGGACCGGTGACGGCAACACGGTCGCCCGATTCGATGCCGAGGTCGATCCCGGCCAGGACACGGTTGCCGGCGACGGTGAAGCCGACACCCCGGGCCTCGAGGAGGGTCGTCACCGCTGCTCGGGATCCACCAACGACAGGAGGACGCCTTTGGGCACCCGGGTTGCTTCGGCCAGAGACCCCGGCGGCAGAACCTCCTGCAACTCGTCGGGGAGCTGGATCGTGCCGTCCCGTCCGACCACGACATAGTCGCGTCCGGCTCGGCCCTCGCTGCCCACCCGGCCGTCGCGGATGGTGATGGTGCGCCCCAGCGCAGCGCCGACCAAGGGGTCGTGGGTCACCGCTACCACCGTGGTCCCGTGCTCCTGGTTGGCGGCTCGCAGCAGCCCCAGCACGGCGTCCGCAGATGCCCGGTCGAGCTGGCTCGTGGGCTCGTCGGCGAGGAGCAGGCGAGGTTCGTTGGCGAGGGCGATGGCGACGGCCAGGCGCTGTTGCTCGCCGCCCGACAGCCGCCCCGCGACCCGGTTGCGCAGGGGGCCGATGCCGACCGCGTCGAGCAGGTTCAGTGCTCGAACCCTCTTTTGGGTCGCCCGCAGGCGGGAGGGCCGTTGTGGGAACAGCACGTTGCCGAGGGCTGTCTCGTGAGGGAAGAGGTTGCGGGCCGGGTTCTGGAGGACGATGCCGATCTGGCGGCGCCGGAGATAGGTTGCCTCTTGGGCGGACAACGAGCCGAGCCTTTGGTCGAAGATGTCGACGGTGCCCGCCGTCGGACGGATCAGGCCCGCCAGGATCCACAGCAGTGTCGACTTGCCCGAACCGGACGGGCCGAGCAGGGCCAGCATCCCCCCGTCTTCGACGCTGAGGTCGACGCCCCGCAGCGCCGTGACCTCCTCGCGGATGGCGCCGTACACGTGGACCAGGCCCTCGCAACGCACCGCGGCGGCGCGGCCCGGGCTCACGCGGGCGCCTCCCGGAGCTGTTCCAGGCGCACGCCCCGGGTCAGTGCCACGGCCGCGCCCCCGGCGGCGAGCAGCACGACAAGGACGGCCGCCGCCAAGACCAGAGCCATCTCGCCTGCTGGTGGGCGGTGGGTGAGCGCCGGGGCCAGCGGCACGGTCACAAACTCGGGGACCGCGGGCAGCGCCACCGCGGCTGCGACCAGGCCGGTGGCGACGCCGACGACCATGCCGAAGGCAAGGACGGCGATTTGCTCGGCCGCCAGGGCCCGCCGCAACGTCCGCTGGCTCAGGCCAGTGGCGGTGAGGGCGGCGTACTCATAGCGGCGGCGTCGGGCCGACAGGTAGAGCCCGAGGATGGCCCCGCCGGCCGCCAGTGCCGCCGCCGCCGCCCCATCTGCCAGGAACAGGACGCTCGCCAGTCCCGGGC
>JBOGGN010000280.1:0-1648 GCA_050744165.1 Acidimicrobiales bacterium
GGCCTTTGGCAACGGGACCGGAGACGGCAACGCAGCCTCCTGCCGGTGCCCAGAAAGCCCTGCGGGGACGCCGTTCGGGGGGCGGCCCCGCGGCCGCACCAGGCCGGTCCGAGGCGGCGAGCGAGGCGGAAGGCGAGGCGCCAGCGGACGCCGCCATCGCGAGGCGGACGAGATCTCGGGCAACGGCAAGAGGGGCGAGGCCGCGTGCATCCTCGGTCCCGTCGACTGCCGCGACAGCGGAGCTGGTGACTGCGAATGCCGACGTGAACGCCTTACCGCGCACGACCGTGCCCCCCGAAGGGGAGGGTCAGGTGGCGGCCCGCACGAAGAGGGCGGCACCGAGGAGATCCCCGAAGAAGGCCCTGTCGCCCGCGGCCGCGGGGCAAGTTGGCGAGCCTGCCGCCGGGGATGGCCCGACCTCGGTCAGCCTCTCGCCAGACGAAGCCGCCATCGTCAGCAACGGTGGGACCGTCGCCGCACCGGCAGCT
This sequence comes from Acidimicrobiales bacterium, assembly GCA_050744165.1. Lineage (GTDB taxonomy): Bacteria > Actinomycetota > Acidimicrobiia > Acidimicrobiales > Palsa-688 > JBOGGN01. Next base: position 489 of record JBOGGN010000280.1, read on the forward strand.
GACAACTCCACGGGCGCCGGGACGCCACCAGCGAAAACAGCCCGTCGCCGGGGTGGCGCCCGCCGCCCCGCACCGACGGCGGAGTCGGCGGTGACATCGCCCGGGGCGGGCGAGTCGGTGCTTGCCACGCCACCCTCGGGACAACCCGCCGTGGCGCCACCGCCGGCCAAAAGACCTTCGCGCAAGAAGGGGGCCATGGCTCCCTCGGACGCACCGAATATCTGAAGTGCGAGAGCCTTGGTCGCAGGACCCGGGCATTCAGGCAAAGATGGCGATCGATGCGAATCGCCACCTGGAACGTCAACTCGTTGAAGATCCGCATGGGCCGCGTCGAGGAGTGGCTTGGCTACGCCCAGCCGGACATCTGCTGCTTGCAGGAGACCAAGTTGTCGGACGCCGCCTTCCCGACGATGGCGTTCAGTGCTCTCGGCTATGAGTCTGCCCACCACGGCAGCGGGCAGTGGAACGGGGTGGCCATCCTTTCCCGAGTGGGTTTGTCCGACGTGGTGGAAGGTTTCGCCGTCGGCATCGATCCCGACGAGGACACCCGGATCCTGACCGCCACCTGCGGCGGCGTGGTGGTTGCCAGCGTGTACGTGCCAAATGGGCGGTCCCTCGATTCACCCCACTTTCAATACAAGCTCACTTGGTTCGAGCGCCTGGTCCAGCACCTCGACCGGGTCGCCGACCCCACCCGCCCGGTGGCGGTGTGCGGCGACTTCAATGTTGCACCCGAAGATCGTGACGTGTGGAACCCCGCCGCCTTTGTCTACAGCACCCACGTCAGTGCTGAGGAGCGGGACGCGTTGGCGAAGGTGGAGGCCTGGGGGCTGGAGGACGTGTTCCGACGGCAGTACCAGGACGACCGGCTGTTCACCTACTGGGACTATCGAGCGGGCGACTTCCACGAGCATCGAGGGATGCGGATCGACCTCATCCTGGCGTCCAAGCCACTAGCAGAGGCGGTGACCTGGGCGATCGTCGACCGCAACGCCCGCAAGGGAAAGCTTCCCTCGGACCACGCGCCGTACCTCATCGACGTCGCTCCGTTGGGCGACCAGACCTGAGAGCCGACTGGACCTGAGAGCGACAAGACCTGAGAGCCGGCTGCACTGTGAGAGCCGGCTGCACTGTGAGCGCCGGCTGGGCCTGAGAGCCGG
>JBOGGN010000281.1:0-30831 GCA_050744165.1 Acidimicrobiales bacterium
CTCCTACAGCTACGCCGGTTTCGTGCTGGCGGGCATGGTGCCGTGGGTGTTCGTGTCCACCTCGGTCCTGGCGTCGACCACCGCCATCGTCGACGCCTCGGGTCTGACCGACAAGGTTTGGTTCCCCCGCGCCATCGTCGCCCTCGTCCCGCCGTGTGCCAACCTCATCCTCCTTTTGACCTCGGCAGTGATCCTGCTGGCGGAACTCCCCGTCGTCGGGGTCGCCCCGACTGTCCGGCTGCTGCTGCTCATCCCCGCCTCGCTGCTGGCGCTGGCCTTTAGTGCCGCCATCGGCCTCTTGCTGGCCGCCATGTACGTCTACTTTCGCGACCTCAAGTTCATGGTGGCGGCAGCGGTCATCGTGTGGCTGTATCTGACGCCGATCGTCTATCCCGCTTCCGCCTTGCATGGCGCCGGGCGGTGGCTGGACTTCAACCCGCTGACGGCCATCGTGTCGTTGTTTCAAACCGCTGCCGTGGGCTCTCCTGGCCCCTCGGCACGGGCCCTCGCTGTCTCCATCGGGCTCACCACCGTGCTCATGGCGGTGGCGGTGGCCGTCCACCGGCGCCATGACCGGCTGTTCGTGGACCTCCTGTGAACGAGCCCGGGAACACCAACGGGGCCTTTGGCGGCTCTGACAGATCGGGCTCCACGGGCGGCTCGGGCTCGACGGGCGGCTCGGGCGGCGGCGGCCAGCCGGTCATCCGGCTGCAGAAGGTCAGCAAGCGCTACTGGCAGATCAAGGAGCGCAGCCTGCTGCGATCGCTCGTGCCCTTTGGTCCACCCAACCGCCGCGAGCTATGGGCGCTCCACGACATCGACCTGGAGATCGGCCGGGGCGAAACGGTCGGCATCGTCGGCCGCAACGGGGCCGGCAAGTCCACCCTGTTGCGCCTCGTCGCCGGGGTAAGCCAGCCAACAGAGGGCAGTCTGGTGATTCGGGGTCGCATCGCCCCGCTACTCAGCGTCGGCGTCGGTTTCCACAGCGAGATGACGGGCCGGGAGAACGTCTTGGTGAACGGCATGCTGCTCGGACTCACCAAGGCCGAGGTCCGCCGGCGCTTCGACGAGATCGTGGCCTTCGCGGATCTGGCCGACTTCATCGACACGCCGGTCAAGTTCTATTCGAGCGGCATGTTCATGCGCCTCGGGTTCTCGGTGGCCATCCACGTAATGCCCGACGTGCTGATCGTCGACGAGGTGCTGGCGGTGGGCGACGTCGCCTTCCAACTGCGCTGCCTCAACCGGATGCGTGAGCTGCAGCACTCGGGGACGACGATTGTCTTCGTCAGCCACCACATGCATGCCGTCCACCTTCTGTGCCCCCGCACCGTCGTCGTTCACAAGGGCCGGGTCAACTACGACGGGCCGACCGACACCGCCATAGCCCGATTCCACCAGCTGCTGGCGTCCCCCGACGAAGACGGCGAGGCCACCCCGGTGCGGGTGCTGCGCCGCCAGCTGGTCGACGAGGGGGGGACACCGGTCGATCACGTCGCCCAGGGCCAGGTCGTCACCTACCGGATGACGCTGCGCTTCGAGACGCCGGTCGACGGCCCCGGGATCATCTTCCGGGTGGTGGCCGGAGACGGGGCCCTGGCCTACAGCATGCAGACGAGCCTGGGCGATCGCTGGCGGGCCTATGGGGCGGGAGAACAGGCCGAAGTCGAGGTGGGCTTCCGGTTGCGCCTCGGTGGTGGGGGTAGCTTCCACATCAGCTGCGACGTCGTCGACAGTGTGGGAACGGCACTCTTCACCGACCCGCAGGGACCGTCGTTTTTCGTCCCGCCGCTGCTCGGCGTGACCGGCACTTCGGATCTGGAGGCGACCATCGCTCTCGACGGCGAGGTCCGTACCAACCATGAGTGGTCGCGCATCGAGAGTTCGGAAGCCTGAGCCTGGCCGCGATTTGACGGGCCGTGGTACTCCTCCTTCACGAAGCCGAACCGCCGGGGCTCAGAGGGCCTCACGGCCCTCCCGAGTACCATCCAACCGTTATGCCGGTGCCTCTCCCCTACTACGACCCCTTGGCGCTGCCACGGGAACCAGCGGCTGACCTGTCGGCGGCCGACCTGTACCTCGACCTGATGAAGCGCTGCCTCACCCGCTATGGCTTCGACGACGGGCTGGTCCCCGTCGATCCGTGGCCCGGTTGGCGGAGCCGGCTGTGGCCGGCGATGCAACGCATCCTGGACCGCAAGAACTGGGAGATCTTCCGGCGGGCCGAATACAACCCCGAGTACCGCGAGGACGGGCGGGACTGGCCGCAGCGAGCGGAGACGATGATCGGGTTGCGGCGGCTCAACAACCTGCAGCACTGCATCGAGCAGGTGGTTGCCGACAAGGTTCCCGGCGACCTGATCGAGGCCGGCGTGTGGCGCGGCGGCGCATCCATCTTCATGCGAGCCGCTCTGGCGGCCTACGGCGACACCGACCGGCTCGTCTGGGTGGCCGACTCGTTCCAGGGGCTCCCCAAGCCCGACACCAAAAACGACGCCGACCGTGGGGACCAGCACTGGACCAGGACCGAGCTGGCGGTCTCCTTGGAAACGGTGAAGCGCAACTTCTCCCGCTACAACCTGCTGGACCAGCAGGTGCGTTTCTTGAAGGGCTGGTTCAGCGACACGCTGGCAGGCGCCCCGATCGAGCAGCTGGCGGTGTTGCGAGCCGACGGGGACATGTACGGCTCGACCGTGGACATCCTCAACGCCTTGTACCCCAAGCTCTCGGTGGGGGGCTTCGCCATCATCGACGACTACGGCGCCGTTCCCGCCTGTCGGGCGGCCACCGAGGACTACCGCTCAGAGCACGGGATCACCGAGCCGATGGAACGCATCGACTGGACAGGCGTGTTCTGGCAACGCCAGAGCTGAGGTGGCCGAGCCGGTGGCGCAACCCCAACCCGAGCCGCACCCCCAACCCGAGCCTTGCGTTGATGACCTCGGTTTCGACACCCGGCTGGTTGGCGTCGACCCGGTACCCCGGGCGCCTGGCGCCCTCGTCCTCGAGGACATGGCGCCGCGTCGTCAACGCGTGCGCCGGGCCCTCACCCACCCCGACCTGGCGGCCCTGGCCCACCGCAACCGCCACCGCCTCGTCGAGTTCGCCCGCAAATACCCGGCGGTGCCAGTCCGCCGGGCCATCACCGAAGGTCGGGCCGGGTGGGCGACCCACCTTCCGGCGGGCGTGCGCCGCCGCCTCGACCTCGACGGCTCGGTCGTCACTCCGCTGCGGGTCGAGATCGGCGGCGGTGCCTTTCCCACCCCTGGGTATGTCCACGTCGACGCCGACCGGTTGTCGCGACACCTGGAGTACGTGGCCAAGGGGTGGCGAATGCCCTTTCCGGACGCGTCGGTGCAGGAGTTGCTGGCGGTCCATGTGCTGGAACACATCCACCCTGGCTCCATCCACCGCACCCTGAAGGAATGGTGCCGCATCTTGGCGCCCGGTGGATTCGCCGAGATCCACGTCCCCGACGCTTCCACGATCCTGCCGGCGTACGTGGCCGCCCCCAACGACAAGAAATGGGAGCTGCTGGTGCCCATCTTCGGCACCACCACCGACCCGCTGGCGCCTCGCCGGGGACCCGGATCGGCCGGCCGGCCGCCCCGCCAGGCCCTGCTCGACCACCACAACGTCATCTACGACTTCGACCTGCTGCGCTTCGTGCTTCTGCGGGCCGGCTTCGACCGGGTGGAGAACGTCAGCGACACGGTGACCGACCGCCACAACCAGACCTGGCAGGCATCGGAGCTGGTCTCGCGCATCAGCCTGGCGGTGCGGGCGTACGCAGTACCGGCGGCACCCGCGGCGTCGCCGGGCTCGGCCAGCTGAGCGCCGTACCCCGTGGCCGGGCCGCCCCCCCGGGTGCTGATCTCGATCGTCAACCACGAGAACCGGGACCTGCTCCGAGCGTGCCTGCAATCGCTGCCCGCGGCCTGCGCGGGACTCGAGTGGGAGGCCACGGTCGTCGACAATGTGTCGAAGGACGGGAGCCTCGAGATGCTGGCGGCCGAGTTCCCTCTGGTCAGGGTGATGGCCAACCGGCAGCGCCTCGGCTTCGGCGCCAACCACAACCAGGCGCTTCGGCCTCTCCTGGCCAGCTGGCCCGACGGAGCCGACTTCGTCCTGGTACTGAATGACGACACCGTCGTCGAACCCACAGCCGTGTCCCGACTGGTCGCCGCCCTCTACGCACGGCCGGCGCTGGCGGCAGTGGTTCCCACCATTCGCGACACAGCGGGCCGCACCGCGGCCAGCCGGCTGGCCTACCCCGACGCCCGAAGCGCGTGGCACGCCGACTGGACCGACCAGTTGGATACCGCCGATCCCGACGACGGCTACCTGCAGGGTTGCTGCCTGTTGCTGCGCGTGGAGGCATTGGTCGAGGTGGGACCCTTTGACGAGCGGTTCTTCCTGTTCTTCGAGGACGTCGACTTGAGCCGCCGGCTGCGCGATGCCGGCTGGTCGCTCGGCGTCTGCCCCGAAGCGGTCGTGGTCCACGAGGGCCACGCCTCGGTGTTCAAACCGGACCTGATCGCCGTCACCCCGCTCCAGGGGCGGCGTAGCCGATACCTCTACCTCTGCAAATACGAGGGCCGGGCACGAGCGGAGGCCATTACGGGCGTCGGCCGGCTGTTGCTCGTCATCCGTGCCGCCAAGGCGGCCGTCGGCGCGGTCATCGCCGACGGCCCGTCCACCGGGCAGAGCGGCCAAGCACGCCGCCGCGACCGAGCTCGACGCCTGTGGGCCCTCGCACGTTTCAACCCCCGCCGGCCGCTGCCCCCCGACCCTGGCGCCCGTTGCAGCGACCGGGAACCCACCGCCGGGCAGGCTCCCGGCCCTTTCGAAGCAGGCGCCTAGAACCGGAAGTAGATGAACGGGATCGGGGTCCCGCCGCTGAACACGACGATGGGGACGATGAGCAGCCCGTACAGGAGCCCCCGAGCCACCGGGGGCCAAGAAACGAAGGCCGCATGGTCACGGACCCTCAACTGCACCCAGTCGAGGAATCCGATGACCACCGCCGCCAGCACGACCATGACGACGGCGTTGTGATCAGTCGTCCCCCCGCGGAAGCGAAGGATGTCCCCCAGGTACGCGAAGGCGTCGTGGATCGACGCGGCCCGGAAGAACACCCAGGCCAAGGCGGCCAGCTGGAAGGTGACGATGGTGCGTAAGAGGTCGGATCGCAGCGACCAGGGACGGCGCCAATCCTCCCCGCGGACCCGAGTGAACCGGCGCTCGACCACCAGGTAGAGCCCGTGCAACCCGCCCCAGACGATGAACGTCAGCGCGGCACCGTGCCACAAGCCGCCGATCAGCATCGTCAGCATGAGGTTGCGGTAGGTCTGGACCTCGCCGTGCTGGTTGCCCCCAAGGGGGATGTACAGGTAGTCCCGCAGCCAATTCGACAGCGAGATGTGCCACCGCCGCCAAAACTCGGTGATGCTGCGCGAGAAATACACCTGGTTGAAGTTCTCCGGCAACTCGATGCCGAGCAGGAACGCAGACCCCCGGGCGATGTCGGAGTAACCCGCGAAGTCCCCGTAGATCTGGAAAGCGAAGGCCCAGACCCCGACAATGAGGCCGATGAAGCTTGTGCCCGCCGGGTGGCGGAAGGCGTTGTCGACGTAGGGCGCCAGCATGTCGGCGATGGCGATCTTCTTGAACAGGCCGAGGAGGATCAGGAACACCGCGCGTCGCACCTGGGTCCAGTCCGGTGGCGTCCGATCCCGCCCGAACTGGGGCAGTTGCAGGTGGGCTCGGCCGATCGGGCCGGCCACCAACTGGGGGAAGAAGGCCACGAAGACGGCAAAGTCGAGCAGGCTGTGGGTCGGTTCGATGTCCCGGCGAAAGACGTCGAAGGTGTAGGACATCCCATGGAAGGTGTAGAAGGAGATCCCGACCGGTAACAGAATCCGCAGCACCGGGGGCGCCAGGTGCAGACCTAAGTGGCCGAGGAAGCGCGCCCCGTCGCTGGTGAAGAAGTTGAAGTACTTGAAGAACCCGAGGATCCCGAGGTTGACGCACAAGGAAACGGCGAAGATCTGCTTTCGTCGCCTCGGGTCCTCTGTCACCTCGAGGAGGCGCCCCACCGTGTAGTCGGTCACGGTCGAAAGGCAGAGCAGCCCGAGAAAGCGCCAGTCGAAAGCCCCGTAGAACACGTAGGAGGCGACCAGCAGCACAACGTTCTGAGGCCGGCGCGGCAGCTGCCAGTAGATGAGCAGCACGATCGGCAAGAAGGCGGCGTACTGCAGCGAGTTGAACGTCATCCGCCCGCCCCCACCGCTCGGCCCCCTCGCAGCAGCGGCGCCAGAAACGCCGAGAACGCCGCCGTTCCCGCCCCGTTCACGTGCACCGGGTCAGCGAACTCCGACGTCGGCCAGATCCCAGGCACGGAGAACTCGGCGCCGCTGGACTGAGCCACGGATCGAAAGGCAGCCACCGCCCGCTGGTACTCGGCGGCGCCACCCGGATGGAACCCCACCAGATCGGCGGTGACCGGCATGACGACGAAGATCACCTCGATCCCCCGCCGTCGCAGCCAGGTGAGCAGGCCGGACAGGATCGAGACGTTCTGTGGTCCGACACGAAACCCGGCCAAGGCGGCGATGACGCCGTCGACGACGACCCGGGCGTGTGCTGGCGTCCCCTGCAAGTAGGTCTGGTTAAAAAAAGCGAGGTCCTCGCCAGCAGCGTTGACCGCCGGGTTGAACGCCCCGCTCGGAGGCAGGCCGAAGGGGTGCCGGAGGTCATCGCGGTAGCGGTACAGGTACGACCACTGGCGCAAAACGGCGTCGGCCCGGTCGACGACGCTCCCGTCGCCCTCGGCGGCCCGCACGGCCCGGGAGGCGTGGTAGGCGGCGATGCCGGTGGCCGGAGCCAGAGAGGCGGGGTTGAGCTCATTGCTGGAAAAGCCGAGCACCACCACCTTGGGGTGCAACCGAGGGACGACGACCTTCTCGGTCCACTCGGCGATCGTCGGCAGCGTCTCGCCGGCGATGGAAGCGTTGTAGATCGAACCGCCGGCCCCCGCCGCCGCCAAGGCCGCCGGATCGCCGGCGGCGTCCATCATCGAGTCCCCCATGAGCACCACCTGGGTCGACCCACCTGCGCGGTCCACGATCTGGTCGTACTTCTTCTGTAGCTCCGGCGACGGCCACGCGGAAGGGGTCGCCAGATGGGTGTGGATGGCCCGGACCAACAACTCTGCCGCCAGCATCACCGCCACCGCCACCACCAGCGGCACCCCAACGGCAGTCCCGCGGCGGGACCTCGGGGGACGAGCCTCGACCCGGGGCGGGTCGTCCGCCAGCGGAGGGCGGGCCGCGAGGGACATGGTCGGTCATTGTTTCACGCCACCCGGCGACACCACCGACGCCGCCACCGCTCGGTGATCCCCGGAGCCCGCGGGGTTTGTGCTGGTCAGGCGGCCGGCGCGGGCGCCCACGGCCAGCCGCGGGGCGCCGAGTACCTTGGCCCCATGGCCGCCCCGTCCGCCTTTCTCGACGCCTGCCGCTGCCGTCCTGTGCCCCACCGCCCGGTGTGGTTCATGCGCCAGGCCGGGCGTTCGCTGCCCGAGTACCGGGCCATCCGGGGTGGCGGGAGCATCCTCGAGGCGCTGCGCCAGCCGGAGTTGGCGGCCGAGATCACCTTGCAGCCGGTGCGGCGCTACGGCGTCGACGCCGCCATCTTGTACTCCGACATCGTGGTCCCCGTGGCCGCAGTGGGTTTCGGCGTCGACGTGGTCGCGGGCCGCGGTCCCGTCGTCGAGCACCCCTTTGCCAGCCGCGACGATCTCCGCCGGCTGCGCCCGCTGGAGCCCGAGGTGGACACCCCCTGGGTCCAGGAGACGGTGCGCCTTGTCGTGAAGGAGCTCGACGTGCCGCTCATCGGCTTCGCGGGCGCCCCCTTCACGGTGGCCAGCTACCTGATCGAGGGCGGCCCGTCGCGGGACTACGCCCGCACCAAGCTGCTCATGCAAACCGACCCGGCTCTGTGGGCCGCCCTGGCCGACCGCCTGGCCGACCTGGCGCTGGCTTCGCTGCGGGCCCAGGTGGCTGCCGGGGCGGCGGCGGTCCAGCTGTTCGACAGCTGGGCCGGCACCCTCTCACCCGCCGACTACCGCCGTCACGTCCTGCCCGCCAGTACCAAGGTGCTGGCCGGCCTGTCCGATTTGGACGTGCCTCGCATTCATTTCGGGGTCGGCACCGGCGAGTTGCTCGGCCTCATGACTGAGGCGGGCGCCGACGTGGTGGGCGTCGACTGGCGGGTGCCGCTGGACCAGGCCCGGGCTCGGGTCGGGCCCGACCGGGCGGTCCAGGGCAACCTTGACCCGGTCACCTGCCTCGCGCCTTGGGAGGTGGTCGCCGGAGCCGCCCGTCAGGTGCTGGATGCCGCGGGCCCCGGTTCGGGCCATATCTTCAACCTGGGCCACGGCGTCCTCCCCGCCACCGACCCCGACACCCTGTCGCGATTGGTCGACCTGGTCCACGCCGAACCCCCCTTCTCGCATTGAACGTCGCGGTCGTCGGCGGCGGCATCGCCGGCTTGGCCGCTGCCTGGGAGCTCGTTTCGGCCGACCGCGGGCACCAGGTCACCGTGCTCGACCCAGGCCCGCTCGGGGGGCGCATCCAGACCGAGGCCTTCCTCGGCCACCCGGTCGACACCGGCGCCGACGCCTTCATCGCCCGGGTACCCGAGGGGGTCGCTCTGGCGCAGGAGTTGGGTCTCGATGCCGAGCTGGTGGCCCCTTCTGCCGGCCGGGCCCTGCTGTGGGTCGGGGGCAAGCTCCGGCCGATGCCCGGCGGCTTGGTCCTCGGCGCCCCCGCCCACCTGGGACCGCTGATGGCGTCGGGAATCCTCGGCCCCCTGGGGCTGGCCCGGGCCGCGGCCGACCTGGTGCTACCCGCCACCGCCTGGCCCGACGACCCGACGGTGGCCGAGGTGGTCGGCCGCCGCTTCGGCCGCCAGGTGGCAGAGCGCCTGGTCGACCCGCTGGTCGGCGGCATCCACGCGGGACGCACCGAGAACCTGTCGGCCGAGTCGACCGCCCCGCAGCTGGCCCGAGCCGCCCGAGGCCACCGCAGCCTGCTGCTGGGCCTGCGCTCGGCGCCGCCGCCGGGGGGCGGGCCGGTGTTCCTGGCCCCCCGGGGCGGGATGGGCCGGCTGGTCGCGCGGCTGGTGGAGGAGCTGGCCGCTCGAGGCGTGGCCTTCGAGGTGCAGGCCGCCACTGCCGTCTGCGGCCCGAGGCCCGCAAGCGCTGGGAAAATGGGCGGCCCCGTGTTGGTTGAGCCCCTCGGAGCCTTTGACGCCGCGGTGCTGGCCACGCCGGCCCGGATCGCCGCGGGCCTCCTCGCCACTAGTGCCCCTGGCGCCGCCGCCGGGTTGAACACCATCGACGCCGCCTCGGTCGTCCTCGTCACCCTGGCCTACCGCCGGGAGGAGCTCGCCGTCCCCGATGGGTCCAGCGGGTGGCTGGTAACCCGGACCGAGGACCGGCTGATGACGGCGTGCTCGTTCGGCTCCGCCAAGTGGCCCCACTGGTCAGACCCCGAAACCATGGTCCTGCGGGTCTCCGCGGGCCGCTGGCACGACGACACCGCCCTCGGCCTGGCCGACGAGGACCTGGTGGCGCGGCTGTCGCAGGAGGTGGCCATCGCTCTCGGGAAGGCGGCCGCCCCTTCGGCCTGGCGGGTGCAACGGTGGCGGGAGGCTTTTCCCCAGTACCAGCCGGGCCACCGGGCGAAGGTGGCGCGGATCGAATCGGCGCTGGCCGCCAGCCTTCCCGGCGTCGCCCTGGCCGGCGCCGCCCTGCGGGGCTCGGGCATCCCGGCTTGCATCGCTTCGGGCCGCCAGGCCGCCCGGGCGGTTACAGCACCAGCGTGCGGTACTTGACGGCGGCGCTCAGGCGGCCCGCGGCCCGGGCCACGTCCACAGCCAGGTAGGCGGCGCAGGTGGGCACGAAGTTGGGCTTGCGAATCGAGGGACGGCGCCACCAGAGGTAGGGCAAGACGGCCAGCACTGCCGGGCGCCACTTGAGCGCCGCCAGGCCCCCGGCGACTGCCAGGGCGAAGGCCGCGTCCTCGCGCCGGTAGGCCCAGGGGCGCCAGAAAGCCTCCCGGCGGAAGCCCGGGTGGGCCACCGCCAGAGCAACGATGGCCCGGTCGAGGTAGCCGAACTTGAGGTGCCAGGCGAGGCTGCGGCTCTCGACTTGGTGGACGACCACGGCGTCGCCGGCAAAGCCCTGCTCCCAGCCGTCCTCGAGCACCGCCCAGCCAGCGGCGGTGTCCTCGGCCCAGGCGACGGGGCGGGCGCCGGGCCAGCCGTAGCTCGGCCACCACCCGATCTCCTCGTCAAAGCCGCCGGTGCTCTCCAAGGCGGACCGGCGGTAGAAAATGTTGCACGCGTCGAAGTGAGGGGTGGCGTGGTTGATGACCCGCCACACCTCCGAACCCTGGAGGGCCTCGACGTCGACGTCGTCAGGGGCGGTCGTCCGCCCTTGGGCGACGCCGACCCGGGGCCGGTCGCCGAGGTAGGCCAACCCCGCCTGAAGCCAGCCAGGCTGGGGCAGGCAGTCGTCGTCGAGAAAGGCGATGACCGGCGCCGTGGCGCGGCGCCAGCCGACGTTTCGGGCCACACCTGGACCCAGGTTGGCTGGGGTCTGGAAGACCCGGAGCCGGTATGGCAACTCCGCGGCCAAGTCCCCGAGGATGGCCATGGTGGCGTCACCCGAGCAGTCGTCGACCACCAGCACCTCGAAGGCATCCGCGGCCACGCTCTGGCGGGCCAGCGCCCACAGCAACTCGGTGCATCCCTCGGGGCGGCGGAAGGTGGGGATGACGACCGAGGCCGTCGGTCCCGGCAGGGGCAACGGGCTCAGCCTCGGGTGCCATCGACAGGCGCAGGCGTACCGCCCGCAGGCTCGGCCTCGCGGGTGCCGTTGAGGGCGACGGGTACCGGCGTACCGGTCTGGGTCCATTTGCGCCGCTGGAGCGGGAGGCGGACGCCATTGGTCAGGGCCTGGGCGACACGGCCCGATGCTGGCGGCATCCATTCGAAACGCCCCCGATGAGGCTCGGAGACCGCGTCCTGGAGCACTCGCAACCAGCCCTCGGCGGTGGCCCTCCAGGTGAAGCCGAGGCAATGGGCCAAGCCGGCCCGCGCCATGGCCGCCAGGCGGGCGTCGTCGGTGAGCAGCTCGAAGAGTGCCCGTTCCAGCGAGTCGGCGTCGGGCTCGGTGACCACTGCGGCGTCGCCCACCACCTCGGGCAGCGACCCGCGGTTGGACACCACCACCGGCACTCCGCAGGCCATCGACTCGAGCGGCGTGAGTCCGAACCCCTCCCACAGGCTCGGCTGGCAGAGAGCCGTGGCGCCGGCCATGACGGCGGCAAGTTCGACGTCGCTCAGGTCCTGCAACAGGACGACCCGGCCGGTGGTACCGGGCAGTTCCGCGCCCGCCTCGTCCAGCAGGTCCTGGTAGTCGTCACGATCGGCGGGGCGTGAGGCGGCGACCACCAGGCCGTGGGCAAGGCCCCGTCGGGCCAACGCGGCCATGGCGGTGCGCAACGAAGCGAGGTTCTTGCGGGGATGGACGGTCGACACGAACAGCACGTACGGCCGCCCGGGATCGCCCCCGGCCCGCCGGAGGATGTCGCCTGCGCCCGGCCGGCCGGGCCGGAAGAGCGCCAGGTTGACACCGAAGGGGACCTTGACGACGTGGGTTGGGTCGACGTCGTACTGGTCGATGATCTGCTGGCGCGACGACTCGGAGGGGGTGAGCACCCGGACCGCGATCTCCGCGGCCATGCGGCTCGGACCTTCGTACTGGTTGATGAACTTGGCCCGGTACAGCGGCCGGGTGCTGGGGTGGCGCCACGGCGCCTCCTGGAGGTGGCAGACCGAGGGCTCGGGAACCCCGAGCGGACCGCCGTGGCCGTCGTGCAGCCACACGTCGGGCGGCGGGCGGAACCGTGACCGCGACGGCTTGTCCCACACCGAGACGCTGACCAGCCTGCCCAGCTCGGGCAGGACGCTGGTCCACATACGGCCGTAGCCGGAGGAGCCGGCCAGCTGGACCAGCGGCCGGGGAACCCCGATCCGCAGCCCGCGACCGGCGCTCGCGGACCCAGCACCTGCGTGTTCGCAATCTTGCACCCCGGGCGATGGTACTCGCCGCGTGCCGAACCCCCCGGCTCAGCCCGGCTCGGCGGGCGGGGGCGCCGGGTCGGGCAGGCCCCCGGGGTGGATCGGACCCCGCCGTGCGACGCCCGCGTGGTAGCGGGCCGCCTGCCAGCGGTTGTCGACGTGGTCGGCGGGACGGTGCGCCACTCGCCCGACCGCCGCCCGGGACGCGGCGTTGGCGGCGTTCACCGCGGCCAGAGCACGGACCGAGGGGCGCCCGACATCGCGTTGGTACCAGTCGTAGATGGCGTCGAAGCATCGCCGCTCGTAGTTGTGGCCATCACCCCACGCTTGCGACCCGGCGGCATGGCCCGCGTGGGACACGGTGATGTCGGACTCAAGGCGGCACAACCACCCCCTCTGTGCCAGCCACCAGCACAGCTCAAGGTCCTCGGCGTACATGAACCACCGCTCGTCATAGGGGGGGCGCCCTCGCAGGGCCGAGGCCCGGATCACGTGCACCGCCCCGATCGCCCAGTCGACGTTGGCGGGCTCCGGCGGGGGCGGCGCCGCCTCCAGCAGTAGGCGCTGGCCGAGGCGTCCGCCCTGCCAGCGCACCGGCAGCAGGCAGGAGGCGACGGCGCCACCCAGTGACGGGAAGCGGCGGCCGGTGTATTGGGCCCGACCGGCGGCGTCCACCAAGCGAGGTGCCACCAGACCGACGCCCGGGTTTTCGAGGAGCCTGCCGGTGAGGGCCGCGAGAGACCCGTGCGCCGCTTCGGTGTCGGGATTGAGGGCGATCAGCACCGAGGCGTCCGAGCCCGCGAGCGCCATGTTCATGGCCCGGGCGTAGCCGAGATTGGTGACGTTGGTGATCACCTTGACCCCGCCATGGGACGCGGCCACGGCGACGCTGTCGTCCGACGATGCGTTGTCGACGACGACGACCTCCACGTCGTGGCCGGTCATCGCCGCCGGCAGGCTGGCCAGACAGCGATCGAGCAGCCCGTCGGTGTTCCACGACACGATGCCGACCCGCACCAAGGCGCCGGTCACCCGGCTCATCGGCACCGCTGCGGGCCCGATGCCAGGTCCGGCCGGAAAGCTCGCTGGCTACCATCGGCCCGATGAAGCAGGCCGCGTTGCGCGCCGGAGACCTGCTGGACGACATCTTCCAGTTCTTCGCCGTGTTGCTGCGCTCCCAGTGGTGGGTGTGGCTGATGCCACTTGGCGTGCTGTACGCCACGACCAGGTGGCCCATGGCCCGCAACGAACACATCATCGGAGCGGTTGTGGCCGTCGGCGTGTTCGCCTGGGCGGTGCGGCGGCCGGCCAAGGCGTTGGTGGCGCTTATGGTGTTCCTGCCCCTGCAGACGGTGGGCTTCGGGTTCCTGCTGGCGCTGCATGTCCCTGGGCAGGTGCTGCGCCTCGGTGGCGGGCTGAAAGAGTTGCTCGGGGTCTCGATCCTCGTCTCGGCCCTCCACGCGCTCCATGTCGGCCGAACCCGCGAAGCCAAGGTGCGTCAGCTCGACGCCATCGACAAGGCGGCCCTGGCGTACGTCGCCGTGGCCACCATCTACCTGCTGGTGCCGCACCTGTTCACGTCCTTCTACGTCAGCCCTCATTTCTCGGTTCGGCTGCTGGCCTGGCGAGCCGACTGCGGTTACGTCCTGTTGTTCTTCGCGGTCCGCCACGCTCCCCTGGCCCCCGAGACCCGGCAGCGTTTCGTTCGGGTGCTCATGGCCATCGTGGGGCTGGTCGTGATCACCGGCCTGTACCAGTTGGTCCGGCCCGCTTCCTGGTCCCACCTCATCCTCGTTACCGGGCGCCAGGTCAGCTACCAGACCTCTGTGCTCGGCAACAACCAGACGACGGTCGTCCGCGACCTCGGCTACCTCACCAACATCCACCCCTTGCGGATCAGTTCCCTCTTCCTCAGTCCCTTCGACCTGGCCGACTTCATGCTGATACCGCTGGCCATCGCGGTCGAACGCATCGCCCGGAACTACCGCTCCAAATGGAGCTACGTCCTCTGCGGCGTGGTCCTGTTGATCCTCTTCGCCACCCAAGTGCGAGCCGACGCACTGGGTGCCATCGCCATCGGCCTCATCGCCCTGATCCCCACACCCCACCGCCCGGCAGTGGCCCGCCTGCGGCTGCTCGGCGCCATGCTGATCGGCGCCCTGGTCCTGCTTCCGGCCCTGTCGGGGAGCCGGTTCTTCAACGGCCAGGGTGGGGCCAAGTCCAACCACGGCCATGTGAGCGAGCTGACCGGCGGGGTGCAAACCTTGGCCCGCAACCCGCTCGGGCTCGGCATCGGGGACGCGGCCGGCGTCGGCGACCGCTTTGTGCTCCAGCAGCCGGGCCAGCAGGGCGGGTTCACCGTCGACAACGCCGTCCTCCAAGTCGGCGACGAGCTGGGTGTCCAGGCGCTGTTGCCCTGGCTGCTGCTCATGATTTTGGTCTGGCGAGCACTTGGGCGCGCCTCCAAGCAGCCGGATCCCTTCGCCGCGGGCATCCGACTGGCGTTCTTGGCCATCCTTATCGCCGGTATGTATCACGAGCCCTTCTTGACCTTCCCTGTCCCGTGGATCTTGTGGGCCGCCATCGGCCTGGTCCTGCGGCCAGCCGGTGTCGGGGCCACTCCGGGGGCCACGGGTAACATCGAAAGGCTCGACGCCATCTCGGCCAGCGACGTGAGCTGACACAAACATGGAACTACGACGCTACTTACTCCTGCTCCGGCAACGGTTGGTGCTCATTATTCTCTGTGTCGTGGCCGGCATCGTTGGCGGTTACCTGGTCAGCAACAACACGCCGCAATACCAGGCCCAGACCTCCATCTACGTAGGCTCAAGGACCCCCAGCGGTGACACCTCGGCCAACGACATCGTCTCGCTGGACCGCATCATCGCAACCTATGCCGCCATGGTGAAGAGCTCCCCCGTGGCCCAGGGGGCCATCGCGGCGGCGCACGCCCCACGCAGCGTCGGCCAAGTTGTGGGCGAGACCAACGCCGTGGTCGTGACCAACACCAACCTGATCGACATCACCGTCAAAGATGGCGAACCCTCGGTGGCCCAGTCGCTGGCCAACGGGGTGGCGGCCAGCTTCATCGCCCAGGTCCAGACGCTCAGCGCCCAGAGTGGAGCCAATGCCAGCAGCACCCCGTCGGTATCGGTGTTCCAACAGGCGACGCGTCCTACGGCGCCCATACCCACGAGCAAGAAGCGCAACCTGGCCATTGGTGCTCTGTTCGGCTTGGTGGTCTCCGTCGGTGTGGTGTTGCTGATCGACTACCTCGACATCAGCTTCAAAAGTGCCGACGATCTCGAGGAGCACAGCGGGCTCCCGGTGCTCGGGACGATCCCCCTGGGCCGACCTGGATCCACGGCGCCGTTTCCGGTGACCTCATGAACGAGCGGGACGACCGTCGCGGCTCGCGCTCGCGGGGCGGGAGCGAGCACAGGGACCAGGCCCCCTTCGAGGAGGCCTACCGCGTGGTGCGGTCCAACCTGCTTGTGAGCTTGGCCGACTTGAAGCGTCCCCGCGTGATCGTCACCAGCGCCCACTCCGGCGAAGGCAAGACCGTCACCTGCGCCAACCTGGCCATCTCCTTCGCACGGGCGGGCCAGCGAGTCGTGCTCCTCGATCTCGATCTGCGCCATCCCGACGCCCACCGGCTGGTTGGGGCCCACAATCGCTTCGGTGTGGCCGACTTGCTTCTCGGTCGACGCTCGCTCGAGGACTGCTTGCAGTATCTGCAACTGCCCAACCTCGACGCCCAGTCGGCTCAGGGCGTGTACTTCATCGGCACCGGACCACCGGTGCACAACCCGACCGAGTTGCTGGGCCTGAACCGCACCCAGGCCATGCTCGACGAGTTGGGCCGCCAGGCAGACCTCATCTTGATCGACGCCCCACCGGTGCTGCCCGTCGCCGACATGCTCGTCATCGGGCGCATCGTGACCGGCGTCATCCTCGTCGTCGAGGCCCGCCGCACGACGGTGACCGAGATCGCCAAGACGAAGGACCTGCTGACCCGCAACCAGACCCGGATCCTCGGCGTCGTGCTCAACAAAGCGCGCCAGCGCGACGTCAGCTACGGCGAGGGCTACGCCTACGGCAGCCCGTACCGGGACGACTCCGGTGGGTCCAATGGGGGCCAGGGCCAGAGCAACGGCAAGTCACCGATCAGCTCGGCCCGATCTCGTCTCTCCCGCTGACGCCGGCGTCGCCGCGCCCTACTGCCTGGAAGTCGCTGCTGGCGCGGCCAAGGTCACCACGGCATCGGTAAAGGCGGCACCAATGGCGACCCAGCCGAAGCGTTGTTCCACTGCCCGCCTGCCGGCGGCAGCCAGGTTCGAGGCAGCCTCGTCGTCGCGGAGGAGGCGGACCACGGCCGCGGCGAACGCCGGGGCGTCGTCGGCCACCAACGCGTGCTCACCGGGGCGCAGCCCCAGACCTTCGAGGCCAATGGTGGTGCCGACCACCGGGCGACCGGCCGCCAGTGCGTCGAGGGCCTTCAACCGCGATCCCGACCCAACTCGCACCGGTACCACCGCCACCCGGGCCGCCTCGAAATAGGGCTCGACGGAGGCCACATCGGCATGGATGGCCACCACGGCCGGCTCAGCGAGGGTACGTACCTCAGGAGCCGGGCGCTGGCCCACGATATCCAGGCAGGCCGACGGCACCTCGCTTCGCACGCGCGGCAGCACCTCGCGACAGAACCACCGCAGCGCGTCCACGTTGGGCACGGTGTACAGCGCTCCGGTGAACACCAGGCGTGCCTCGGCGGGCAACGGCGTTGGGTGGTAGCGGTCCACGTCCGTGCCGTTGGGGACCACGATCACCGGCGTGGAGGGGTCATGCGGCGCCCGGCCCGTGACGAAGGCGGCATCCTCGTCGGTGCACACGATCACGGCGTCGAAGGCGGCGGCGGCCCCTCTTTCGAACCGTGCCGCCGCTCGGGCGTCCCGGGCCAGCAACCACCGCTGGCGGCGATGGGGCATCACCTGGGCTTGGTGGGCCGCCATACGCGACGGGAGGTTGTGCAAGGTCAGCACCCACCGTGCCCGCCCGTGCCTGGCAGGCGTCAGCAGCGGCGCCAACCCTGCGAATTCGACCAGCACGACGTCGGGGTCGAAGTCCGCCATGGCGGCATCGACCGCGGGGCCTATCGAAGCGCGCACACCGCGCTGCGCTCGGACCTCGATCGGCTGCCGGGCGGCCGCCGCCGCCACGACGTCCGCCAGCCGGCGGCCCCACGGGTGGTGCTCCCGCCACGGGCGCCTCGCCGCCGCCACCTCGACGACACCGGTCGCGGCACGAACCCGGTCGTCAACGACCGGTCCTGGGGTCACCAGGCGGATCTCGGCGGCTGCAGCCAAGGAGTCCAAGAGACGGGCCTGGCGAATCTGGCCACCCCCACCAGCGCCGTCGGGCGGGTAGGGCGTCACCCAGAGCACCTTGAGCATCTGCGGGGGAGCGTAGCGATCCACTACCTGCCGATCTACCATCGGCCGTCCCGACACGATGACTCCTGACGCCCGTCCCGCCGCCCCCACGACGGTCCTGATCGATGCCAGCACGCTGTCCTCGGTAGGCGCCAAGAGCGGGATCGGCACCTACGTCAGAAACCTGCTGGCCTCTTTGGCCTCCCCGCCCGCCGGCTGCGACTTCCGCCTGTCCGTGAATGCCCTGGTAACGCCCGGTGTGGCGCTCGGCGACGGCGTGGGGCGCCGCACGATCCACCGCTTCGTCCACCAGCACGCCCGGGTCGAGGTGATCGAGCACGCCACGACCGTTCCCTTCGACGTGTTGCGGTGGCGGCGCCACGGGGAGGTATTTCACAGCCCCGGATTCCACGCCCCACCCGCGATCCGCGGCCCATGGGTACAGACTCTCCACGACCTCATCCCCATCGTGCTCGATGACCCGGACCTGCTGGCGTTGCGGCGCCGCTGGCAGCGTTTCGGCCCCCGTTACCGCAAGGCGGACGCCGTCGTCGCCGTGTCCCGCCACGCCGCCGACGAGGGTATCCGGCTGCTGCACCTGGACCCGCAGCGGGTGCATGTGGCCCACCACGGCGTCGACCCCCAATTCCGGCCGGCGCCGCCGGGCTCCCGCCCAGACGACGACCCGCCGTTCTTGCTCGTCGTCTCCGAGTTCAGTCAGCGGAAGGGCTTCGACCACGCCTTCGCGGTCATTTCCGCCCTCGCTGATGCCGGCTACCCCCATCGATTGAAGGTCGCGGGCCAAGTGCACGACTTCGCCCGGCAAAAACTCGATGGACTGCGGGCCGCCGCCGGCAGGCCGGAACGGATCGACCTGTTGGGTTTCGTGGACGACCTGCCTCGCCTCTACCAGCGAGCATCGGTCGTACTGGTCACCAGCCGCTACGAAGGCTTCGGGCTGCCTGCGCTGGAAGCTATGGCGAGCGTCGTTCCCGTGATCGCCTACGACAACACCGCGATGACCGAGGTGGTCACCTCCGGCGGGATCCTGATTCCCGACGGCGACGTCACCGCGATGACGGCGGCGGCCCGGCGGCTGCTCGACGACCCCGAGGAAGCCGAGGAGTGGCGGGCGCGGGGGCTGGTCCAGGCCGCGAAGTTCACGTGGGCGGACTCCGCGGCCCGCCACGCTGAGGCGTACCGAGCCGCGGCCGAGCGACCCCGCTAGTCCCGCGGATCCTGCCATGACCCACGGACTGCCTCCTGTCGCCATCGATGCTCGGAGACTCCAGGAGGCTCCCCTCGGCGGCGTCGGGCGATGGCTCGCCAACGTGCTCCCCTATCTGGGCGCCCAAGCCGACGTCGTGCTGCTGACCGATGCCGGGCGGCCGCGGGCCGGCGGGGGCAGTGGCCTTGGAGGCGCCACGCTGCCCGAAGCGCCGCTGTGGCTCCCGCGAGCCTGCCCCGAGGTGGTCTGGATCCAGTTCAGTGTCGCCCGCTGGCTCCGGGGTTTCCGGGGTGTGTTCCATGGCACGTTCAACCAGCTGCCCGTGGCGTGGTCGGGACCGATGGTCGTCACCATCCACGACCTCGCCACCCGTGACCACCCCGAAGATTTTGCCGGCAATGAAGTGAAGCGTTGGGTGTGGAACGCCCAGATCGGCCGAGCCGCCAAGCAGGCGGCGGCCATCCACACACCCTCGGAGTTCGTGCGTCAAAGGGTGATCGCCACCTACGGACTCCACCCTGACCAGGTCGTGGTGATCCCGCACGCGGTCGACCCGGTCTTCACCCCGGCACGGTGCCCGGAGGGGCGAGCGCGAGCCGCAGCGCTCGGAGTCTCGGGTTCCTACGTCGTCGCCCTCGGCGGTGCTCGCCGGCGGGGCCTGTCGGTTGCGGTAGACGCCTGGGCCAAGGCTCGCGAAGAGGGGGCGGAGGAGGCGCTGGTCGTCGTGGGGTCCGAGGTCCCGTCCTCCCGGGCCGGAGTGTTCTACGCCGGCCGGGTAGCGGACCACGAGTGGGCGCAGCTGCTGGCAGGGGCGAACGCGTTTGTCTACCCGACCAGGTACGAAGGCTTCGGCATGCCGGCGCTGGAGGCTGCGGCCAGCGGCGTGCCTGTCGTCGCGGCCCGGGTGGCGGCCCTGCCGGAGGTCCTCGGCGATGCCGCCCAGTGGTGCCCGGCACCCACGGTCGAGGCGGTGGCCGCGGGGCTGCTGGCGCTGCTCGCCCAACCGACACGCCACGAAGCGTTGCGCCAAGCCGGCCTCGCCCGGGCGACAGGCGGCATTACCTGGCCGGTCGCGGCCGCGCGCCTCCTCGACCTCTACCGGCTGGTGGCGTCTTGAGTCCCGAAGCGGTGGGCTTTTCCGTCGTCATCGTCAACTGGAACTCCCGGGAGGCGCTTGCCGGCTGTTTGGCATCCCTGGCCGCCGACCCACCACGAGGCGGATGCGAGGTGATCGTGGTGGACAACGGCTCTCGCGACGGCAGCGCCGAGTGGCTCCGGGGCGTGGTCCATCGGCCCTCGGCCCTTGGGAATCTCAACATCCAGTTGATCGCCAACGAGAACAACCGCGGCCTGCCGGCGGCCAACAACCAGGGCTTGGTGATCTCGCGAGGGCCGCTCGTGCTTATCTGCAACCCCGACGTGGTGTTCCGCCCAGGCGCCATTGCCGCGCTGGTCGACCTGCTGGCCCGGCGGCCCCGGGCGGCCATCGCGGTACCGCGCTTGCTGTATCCCGACGGCCGCCTCCAGACCAGCGCCGGCGATCTGCCCACGCTGTCCCAAGCGCTGGCGGGCCGCCAGGCGCAACGGCGACGTCCGACCCAGGGCCAGGCTTGTGGATTCTGGTGGGACGGTTGGCCTCATGACCAGGAGCGAGCCATCGGCCGGGGTCACGAGGCGGCCTACCTCGTCCGCCGGGCCGCGATCGCCGAGGTGGGACTGCAAGACGAGGGCTTCCCCTTGGACTGGGAGGGCATCGACTGGACCGACCGGTTCCGCGAATCAGGCTGGGAGGTGTGGTTGTGCCCCGGGGCCGAGGTCGTCCATCTGGGGGGCGCCAGCATCCGCCAGGTGCCCTACCGTTGGATCGTCTCCTCCCACCGAGGCATGTACCGGTACTTCGCCAAGCGGCGCCCGACGTACTGGCGACCGGTTCTGGCCACGGCGATCACAGCTCGGGCAGTCACCAAGTTGGCGGCGACCGCCGTCGGCGCCGCCATGTACGAGCGGGCCTACCGGTCGCCATCCGGCGAGCCGGCAGCGGACGGGAGCCCTGATCGGTGAGTCCGAGGCCCCAAGACCTCATGCGCCGGGCCCGGGCAAGCCTCGAAGTACGCGCCAAGGTCGCGGTGATGTCCGCCCTAGCAACGACGGGACTCGGTCGTCGCGGGTTGCTGGCCAGGTACCGCTACGCCTTCACACCCCGGCAACTGTGGGCCCTCTGCGAAGCGGCTGAGAACGCCCGCCGGCTCGACGGCGCCTTCCTCGAAATCGGTGTCGATCGGGGGGAGACCACGGTCTTCCTCACAAGGCACCTGCGGACCCTGGGGCCCCTGCCTCGGTACCTCTGCGTCGACACCTTCACCGGGTTCACCTCGGCCGACGTGGCCGCCGAGCGAGGGCGGGGCAAGAACGACGACTTCGATCGATGGTTCCGGATCAACTCCAAGCAACTCCTCGAGCGGGCGGTGACCCTAAACGGGCTGACCGAGACGGTCGAGGTGATCCAGGCAGACGTGAACACGCTGGATTTCTCGACGATCCCGCCGCTGGCGTTCGCCCTCGTGGACGTCGACCTGTACCGCCCGATGCGGGCCGCGCTCGGAGGGGCGTGGTCACGCCTCCTCCCTGGCGGGATCCTGGTGGCTGACGACTGCCAGCCCATCACCCACACCTGGGACGGTGCTCGCCAGGCGTTCGAGGAGTTCTGCCAGGAGGCCGGGATCGATGCTGACGTGCGGTGCGACAAGCTCGGATTCGCGCAGAAGCCACCGGCCGGCTGAGGGCGAATCCGGGCTGCATGCATGTCGGCGGGCGACACATTCCGAAAAGTGGTTAGAACGATGCCCGCTTCTGCACCCCCCCGGTTCGCATCCGGGCACCGCTTTAACTTTGGTTAACGCCGGGCCCGGATGGCAACCGGTTCGGGCCCGATCCGGGCATGAACCTAACCAAGTTGAAAAAGAAGAAGGGCCTGGACAGGTCGACCGAAGTCGGGCGGCACGGCGCCTTGTTCATCAGTCGCCTTCCACCGGCCCGGCCCTGGCGACGAGGACGGCGGACGTGACCCGGTACCCCCCGAAACGCAGGATCAGCGCCGCGTACTGAAACGGCGGAACGTCGATGAACGAGTCAAGAACACCTGTCGGCGCCGGGACCTGGAACGGAGCCAGCTCGTGGCCGGCTCGAGCCAAGTCGGCAGCCAAGGCGGCGAAGTCGCGTCGCCGGTAGACAACCGTCTCCCCCGACGAAATCGTGTCGTCGTCGCTGTCGAGGTTGAACTCGGTGGTATGGACCGCCAAGCCGCCGGGGCGCAGGCATCGCATCGCGTGACGGATGAAGTCCATCCCCGCCTCGAGCGACCCCAGGTGCTCCAGTGCGCAGCTCGACCAGCAAAAGTCGAACCCGGTCAAGTCGTCGGGGATTCGAGCCATGTCGACCGCCCTGAGCTCGACTTGGACCGCAAGTCGTTCGGGCGGGCAGACCCGGTCATCAGGCGCCAATCCTGCCAGCGACAACCCGTGCTGGTTGGTTCCCGCCCAACCGGCAGCCCGAGGGTCGCGGGCATCAAGGTCAGTCGCCAGGATGGAACAACCGGCGGCCGCGAAGGCCGCCACCAAGGGCTCCCGGCCCACCCCGAAGCCGAGCCCGCGACGACCGTCGGTCAGCATGCCGGCCGCCTCCAACGCCCGGCCGATAGCTGTGTACTCCCAGTACTTGCGGGAGATCACTCCGTCGAGCCCGAGACGATCGAGCCACGCCGCGTACTCCGAGCCGCAGTCGGACTGGGCGCACGTCCGCGACGACAGAGGGTCGCATGCGCACGGCCGCCCGAAGCCGTCCTGTTCGGCCAGGGCAAGGCGCCGGGCGAGGGTGGCCTGGTTGGCGACCACGTCGTCCAGCACCCGGACGTGGCGGTAGACCCGCCGGGCGATGGCGTCGGCGCCCCGCAGGCCCGCCCGCATCCGGTCGACGACGGACCGATGGGACGGATCGGAAGGGTCCATCCGGGATCAGTAGCAGCCGGGACGCTCGCTCAGACCGCGCTCCTCCACCTCGGGCAACTCCAGAGCCGCGGGCAGCGTCTCACCCCGGAACAGTCCCGCTGCGGCGTCGTTTCCGTACAGCGCGTGGTCCGACAGCAAGACCGCGGCCGCGGTGTAGGTGGTGCGTTCCCCGCCGGGGAACCGCACGCACTGGGGGTGGACGCAACCGGTCCAGTAGCCGCCCTCGGGGTCGCGGAAGTGGCGTGTCCAGTCGAGCATCGTCTCCGCCTCGAACCGCAATCCGCAGGCGTCGAGGGCCATGACACACTCCGCCGTTTCCGCCGCCGTGACCCACGGCTGGTCGGACACGCACCGCACGCCGAGGCCCTCCATGACGAAGATGTCCCACCGATCCTGGAAGCGCTCCCGGGCCCCGGCACCGCACAAGGCCCCGCACAGCACCGGGTAGTACCAGTCCATCGCCCAGCGGTCCTTGGGTTCGAAATACTCCTCCCGGTGGACCACAGCGTGCGCCAGGCGCCCCGCCGCCAGCTCCCACTCGGGCCGTTCCAGGCCCTGGGCGGCGGCAGCGGCGATGGCGCAGCGCAGGCTGTGGAGCACTGAGGAGGATCCGGTGAGCAGGGCGAAGGCTGCCGGGGTGCCATCGGCTTCCCGTGACCACAGGACCTCGCCGCCGGGCTGCTGCAACCCGAGCACGAAGTCCATGGCCCGGTCAATCGTCGGCCACATCTCCTCCAAGATCGAACCGTCCCCCGTCACCAGGTGCACGTACCAGGTGCCGGTCGCCACGTAGGCGCACACGTTGACGTCGCGTCGTGGGTCCTCAACGCCGTTGGCCAAGTAGTAGCGGCACCAGGACCCGTCGGCGTGCTGGGTGGACACCAACCACCGAAGGGCCCGCTCGGCGTCGCCACGCCGGCCCGACCGGGCCAGAGCCATCGTCGCCTCGACATGGTTCCAGGGGTCGGCGTGGCCGCCGGGGAACCACGGGATCATCCCGGTGTCGAGTTGCCACTCGGCGATCCACGCCCCGGTTGCGGCCACCTCGGCGGCCGTCAGCCGCACGGCGCCGGCTTCTCCAAGTACACCACCAACGATTTCCCGATAACCGGGTTGAGCAACCGGTCTGGCACCCGGCTCCAGAGGCTGCCGGTCGTGATGTCCCATACCAAGAACTGGTGATACCCACGAACCAGACGGTGGTCGTCGTCACTGACACCGACGGCGCACTTGAGCCACCAGTAGGGCGTGTGCAAGCCATGGGCATGGTGGCTGCCGTAGGGGCGGAGCCCGGCGGCCGTCAACCGCTCCGCCAGGACGCGGCGACGGTAGATGCGGATATGGCCGCCGGGGATCAAGTGGTACTCGTCCGACAGGACCCAGCAGACCAGCTCCGGTCCCCACCGGGGGACGGTGACCGCCATGGTCCCCCCGGGCCGCAGGACCCGCACCAGCTCCGCCATTGCCCGACGATCGTCGACGACGTGCTCCAGCACCTCCGAGGCGATCACCCGGTCGAAGTACCCGTCGGGGAACGGGAGGTCGCGGGCGTCGGCGACGACCGTCGATCCCCTGCCCCGGCGATCGCGGACCGCGGCGTCTTCGTCCTGCAGGGCGACTATCAGCGCCGCGCAATCCTTGGCGGCGGCGGCGTCGGCGTCCACAGCCACCACAAGCGCACCCCGACGCATGGCTTCGAAGGCGTGGCGGCCGCCGCCGGCACCGATATCGAGGACTCGATCTCCTGCCGCCACCCGCAACCGCTCGTAGGAGACCGTCAGCACGGCCCCGCCCGGCCCGACCCGGGCACCACCTCGACAGCAACAGTCACCGTCAGCGCGCCCGCCCGATGCCGCCCGTGTGATCGAGGACCCACCGATAGTGCTCGACGGTCGCCTCGGCGCACGCCCGCCAGGTGAAGCGCTTCAGCACCCGTTGGCGCCCCGCCTGGGACAGCCGCGCCGCCAGTTCAGGCTCGTCGAGCACCCGCCCCAGCGCCACGGCCAGCGCCCCGGGGTCACCGGGAGGCACGAGCAGCCCGGTGTCGCCGTCGCGCCCCACCACCTCGGGGAGGGCGCCACCGGTCGTGGCCACCAAGGGGACGCCGCAGGCCATCGCCTCCACGGCCGGCAACGAGAACCCCTCATAGAGCGACGGCACCACCGCCACCGCGGCCTCCGCATACAGCTCTACGATGCGCTCGTCGCTGACCCCCGACACGAAACGCACCGCCCCCGCAAGCCCTAGCCGGTCGATGGTCTCCTCCACCCGGCTCTCCGGTCGGGGCCGGCCGATGACGACGAGTTCCGCATCCCGCTCGGTGCGAACCTTGGCTACTGCCTCCAGCAATGGAACCAGGCCCTTCAGGGGCACGTCGGCACTCGCCGTGGTCATGATCCGCCCCGGGACGGGAGCCCGGACCCCGAGGGGCCGAAACCTAGTGTGGTCGACTCCCACCGGCACTACCGCCAGCTTTGAGGGTGCGATGCCCATCTGCTCGACGATGTCCCGCTTCGAGGACTCCGACACCGTCACGATCCGAGGGATCTGGCGGGCGACGCGCTTCTGCATCCGCAAGAACCCGTACCAACGACGCAAGGACGCACGGCGCTTCCACGTCGTGGCATGCGACAGATCGAGGGCCCGGTCGACGGTAATGGGATGGTGCAACGTGGCCAGGACCGGCCAGCCGTCGGCCATGAGGCCGAGGATTCCACGCCCGAAGCACTGGTTGTCGTGCACGATGTCGAACTCGCCCCGCCGGGCGGCCAACTCCCGGCGCACCCGCAGGCTGAAGGTGAGCGGTTCGGGGAAGGAGGCGACGCAGAGCGAGGCGAACTCCAACCCGTCGATCCACGACCGCAGCTCCTTCAACTGCGGAGTGCGAAATGGGTCCGGCTCCCGGTACAGGTCGAGACTGGGGACGGGCACCCAGCCGACCTCGGGGCTCAGGTCAGGCCACGGAGGCCCAGCGAACACCGTGACCGAGTGTCCCTGCGCCACCAACTCCCGTGCCAGGTAGCGGGTGTAGACGCCCTGGCCGCCGTAATGGGGATTGCCCCGGTAGACCAGCAGCGCGACCCGCAGGTACTCGGGGCTCTGACGGGCCATGGAGGCGGGAGCCTAGTGGTTGGCCGTCCGTTCACCGGCGAGGGGCCCGAGCCCAACCGTCTCTGCTCAGAGCTGGGCGGCCAGGCGGGTGAACAGGTCGTCGAGCTGTTTGCGCGTCCGCTCGTACACCGCTGCCGACTGCCCGATGGGGTCGCTGACGTCGTCGCTCAGGCTGGTGGCCAGGATGCTCTGGCGGGTCCGGTCCTCACCCACCGACGCCAGCCAGGCGGCGAGGGGCTCGTCGAGATGCCGGGGCCGGAACTTTTCGGCCCGGCGCACCAGGTCCACCAGCTGGAACATACGGGGCAAGGCGTCGGGCACCATGAGCGTCAGCTCGATCAGGTGCTGGCGGGTCATGGTCACCACCAGATCGGCCTCGTCGACCAGGTACTGCGAGACCTGGCGGCTGCGGTGGCCGGCGATGTCCAGCCCGTCGGCGGCCATGACCTCGATGGCGGTTTCGGTCGCCGGGGCCCCCCCGGACAGGAACCCCGCCGAGCCGACGTGAACCGCGAGCTCGCGTTCGTCCAAGCGGCGTTGGAAAAGTGCCTCGCCCATCGCCGAGCGGCACTGGTTGGCGGTACATACGACCAGGAATTCCACGATGGGAAAACGCTACCGGTGTCGCCGCTCGAGCACCGCGGAAGCGACGAGGGCGACCGCGGCGATCGCCAACACCGGGAGGTCGCCCACGCGGACGAATATCGTCCGGCCGGTCCTCAGGGTGAGGACCCCGGTGAGTGCCTGCTGGTGGCCGAGCGTGCTTCGCCGCAGGATATGACCGTCGTGGTCGATCAGGGCGCTGTAGCCCGTCGGCGCCGCCTGCACGACGTCGCGCCCGGTCGCCCACGCCTGGAGCTGGGCGGCGGCCACTTCCTGGGTTGGCACCTGGCTGGTGGCGTACGACGAGGCGTTGGTCGGCACTATCAACAACTCTCCGCCGGCCCCTATCGCCGACCGGCCCCGATCTTCGAAGAACACCTCATAGGAGATCACTGTCCCGAGCGGGGCGGCCGGCGTGTCCAGCAGGCCGGGACCGTGGCCCGCGATGGCGTCCCGAGGCACCAGATCCAAGTTGGCCAGGTGCTCGAAGAATGAGCGGTCCGGGATGTACTCACCAAAGGGCACCCGGTGGACCTTGTCGTAGCGAGCCACGATCACACCCTGGGGCGACCAGGCCACCGCGGCGTTGCGGAACTGCGTCGCCCCGACGTCCTCCACCACGCCCGCCACCACCGTCGCCCGCAGCGATCGCGCCAGCTGACCCATGGTGACCGCCTCGGGTGTTTGGTCGATGGGCTGCTCGACGCTGATCACGTCCTCCGGCCACACCACCAGCGCCAGCGGCGGGTGCAACGACAGCGACGCCGCCAGCTGGCGCTGGAAAGCGACCGACGGGTCGACCTGGCTCTGGTGCAGCCCGCGCGGACCACCCCCTTGGACAGCGGCAACAGTGATCGTCTGCTCTGGGCCCCCGCCGGAGCCGTCCGGCCCGAAGCGGCCTACGACCACCAGGGCCAGAAGGACCGCCAGACCGACGACACCGCCGAACGCCTGGCGCATCCGGACCCGGCCGCAGCGTCCGACGAGGGCGCCACCCACGACCGCCAGTGCGGCGCCCATGGCCGCCGTCACTCCGGTCACGAGCAACGGTCCTCCCAACCGGGCTACGGGGACCAACGGGCCCGCGGCCTGGCCGAGCGGAATCCCGCCGAGGGGCAGGCCACCGAAGGGGAAGTGACCGCGGATCCAATCGGTCACCATCAGCGCCGCCGGCAACCCGACCAGGACACCGGCGGGCCGGCGAGCAGGAACCGCCACGGCCGCCACCGCGGTGAACAACATAGCCAGCAGCAGGAGAGCCACGTAGCCGCCTTGGTTGAACTCCCCGACCCACCACAGGCCGATTCCGTATTGACCCAACCCGAGCATGGCCCCGAGGAACGTTCGAGCGAGGGGACCCCGACCGGGCAGAACGGCCGCAAAGGCGCCAACGCCGACCACCCCAAGGGGCCACCAGCCGAACGGTGGCAGCGAAAGGGCGACCAGAACGCCGGCCGCTATTGCCATGGGGGCAGTGAGACGAGACAGACCTTGGGATGCGGCGGCGATAGCGGGCATGTTGTCCGTTCGTGGCCCCGCAGACCAATCATCCGACGACCTGACCGCTACCGTGGACTTCAGTGAACGGCACCCGGCGCCCGGCTCACCTACCGGGATCTCGTTCGTGATCTCGGTCGTCCTTCCGGCCCACAATGAACAGGACTATCTCGAAGGGGCCGTGGTGGATCTGGTCAAGGGACTTCGGGCGCGACAGCGGCCCTTCGAGGTGCTGGTGTGCGAGAACGGCTCCCGCGACGCCACGGCGGCACTGGCCACCGATCTCGCGGGCCGCTTTCCCGAGGTGCAGGCCCTTTCGTTTGAGATACCCGACTACGGGCGGGCGTTGCGGACCGGGTTCCTGGCGGCCGCCGGCGAGGTCGTGGCCAACTTCGACGTCGACTACATCGACCTCGACTTTCTCGATTCGGCGTTGGCCCGCCTCGAGGGAGCCGACCACCCGGCGGTGGTCGTCGCCAGCAAGCGCAGCGCCGATGCCGAGGACACCCGGGCAGTCGGCCGGAGGCTGGTTACGGCCACCTTCTCACTGGTCCTGCGCCAAGGCTTCGGCCTCAAAGTGAGCGACACCCATGGCATGAAGGTGCTGCGCCGGGAGCAGCTGGCGCCGATCGTGGGACAGTGCAGATTCGACGGCGATCTGTTCGACACCGAGCTCATCTTGCGAGCCGAGCGGGCGGGGCTACTCGTCGCCGAGATGGGCGCGACCGTCCGAGACACCCGGCCACCGCGCACACCGATCAGCCGGAGAATCCCGCGCACGCTGGCGGGTCTCGCGAAGCTGCGGCTGGTCCTCTGGCGCGAGGACCGCACCCGCCGATCTCCCTAGCGCGAGATCAGCGCAACTCGTCGGTCCACACCACCGAATCCGGGGTCACATCGTCCCGGAGCCCTTTCAGGGACGGCTGGCGGAGCACGCCGGCCGTCGTCATCTCGTTGAACACCACCTCGACGACCAGGGTGGGATAGACGTAGTGGATGGCGCGAGGTGGCGGCGGTGGCGGTACAAATGTCGGCATTTCCCTGGCGCTGTCGCGGAATATCCCCGTCAAATGTCGCAGGAGGAGCTCGTTCAGCCCGGAGCCGACCTGGCCGGCGTAACGCAGGGCGAACGGCAGGCCTGGTGGCGTTTCGGCATCGGGATCGACCCAACCGACCGCCAACGAACCGATCTGGCCAGACCGGCCGCCGGATCCCTCGGTCCACCCCCCAACCACGAACTCCCGCTGGCGAACGCATTTGATTTTGGTCCACGACTTCGAGCGATTCCCCGGCGAATATGTCGAGGCGGCCAACTTGCCCATGTACCCCTCCATGCCGACTTGCCGGCAGGCGGCCAAGGTGGCGTCGTCGGGAGCCTCGGCGGACAGATGCGAGACCATCCACGACGGCCCCTTGGGATCGAGGCCGTCGAGCGCCCGGCGACGTTCGGTGAACGAGGCAGTCGTCAGGTCGTGCCCGTCGAGCCACAACAGGTCGAAGATCACGTACAGCACCGGGACGGAGGCCAGGAGAGCGGCGCTTGGATGTCGCACGTGCATCCGGCTCTGTAGCCGCTCGAAACTGGGCCGGCCCCGGTCATCGAAGGCGACGATCTCGCCGTCGAGAACCGCGGCATGGGCGCCCAGCGCCGGGCCCAGGGCCGCCAACTCCGGGTAGCCGGCAGTGACGTCGTTGCCGAGCCGGCTGGCGAGGGTCACTCGCCCCGACCAGGCACGGGCGATGGCCCGCACACCGTCCCATTTCGGCTCGAACACCCACCCTGTCGTCGTCCTCGGTATCCCGGTCGACCCGGCCAGCATGGGCGCAATTGCCGGCGGCTCCACACCATCGGCTGGCCGATCGTCAATGTTCATCGGCCTCAATCGTGGCCCGGACGCGCCCGTCGAGTCGAACGCTTCCGATTTCGATATCTTGCAGAAAGGATGGAAAGCGACGAAGAGCCGCCCGACGACCTACGAGTCCGGCTGACCTGGCCTCAACCGTCAAGCTCGGGAGCGCCGTTTGACGCTCGCGACCGTGAGGCGACGCCCGATCTGACTCCCGCCGACCTGACTCCCACCGAGGGCATCCCGCCGATCGTGGTGCCCCCGCAACGGGAACCGGTCGAGCGGAATGTGCCCAGCCAGCGCCTCGAACCGGGCCCGAATGAGGCGCAACAACCGACCCCCGGTCGGCGCGGTCTCGGGCGGTGGGCCGCAGACCGCCGGGCCGCGGCGCAGCGAGCCGCCGACGCCCGGGAGCAAGCGGCGCGCGTCGCCGCCGAACGGGCCGCCGCGGAACGAGCGGCGGCCAAGCGGGCGGCCGCGGAGCGAGCGGCGGCCAAGCGGGCGAGCGATCCGCGAGGAGGACGCTCGGACGGGCAGCCCTCGGATGCCTCTGGCCGGACACAGGAGAGTCCCGTCAAGCCGCTGGGCGGTGATGCCCCACCGGGTGCAGGGGACCGCGCCCCGAGGCGGGCGCCTGCGGACTGGGCGGCGACAGAGTCGATTACACCCCAAAGACCACCCGACGCCTCGCAATCCCGACGGAGGGGCCAGAGCCAACGGGGTGGCGATGCTGCTCAGGTCCAGCGGGCAGCAGACGCGGCCCAAACCCAAATGGCGGCTGCGGAGCGGGTGGCGGCCCAACGGGCGGCCGCCGGCCGGGTCGAGGCACAGCGGGTGGCGGCCGAACGAGCAGCGGCCGAACGAGCTGCGGCGGATCGAGCGGCCGCGGCCCGAGCCGCCGAGATCGCTGCCGCTGACCGGACCGACTCCCAGCGCATCGCCCAAGCCGCAGC
>JBOGGN010000282.1:0-37526 GCA_050744165.1 Acidimicrobiales bacterium
GCGGGCCGAGGCCCAGCGGGCTGCCGCCGAGCGTGAGGCGGCCGAGGGCGCTGCGGCACGGGCCCAGGCCGAAGCGGTCGCCGAACGGGCTGGTGCAGAGCGGGCGGAGGCGGAGCGAACCCAAGCCGAACGGGCCGATCGGGCGGCGCGTGAAGCGGAGGATCGGATCGAGGCTGCTCGACGGGCCGGCGAGGGGGCGCCCGGACTGGGCAATGTGCCACCATTGCTCACGGTCGAAGCCGAAGCGGTCGACGAGGACGAGGAAGGGGATGCCGACCACGGGCGGGAGCACGCGCCTCGTCCGACGGTCACGACCCATGAGCTGATCCTGGCGGGGCGCACCGACTCATTGCAGGCGGCGCTGGCATCGATCGCCCTGCGCATCGACGCGCTGACGAGCACTACCTCGACGTTCCGCACCCTGGTCAGCGATCGCATCACCGACTACGCCGAGCAGGTTGGCCGGTTGGCCACCAGCGCCGCGGGGGACATCGACGATTACCGCCACCTCCACGAACGGGCCATCGATCAGGTCCGGCGCTCGGTCACCGACATCGAGGACAACATTCGCCGCCTCGGCCGTTCGGTGGGCGACCTCGACGCCAAGGTGAACGCCTTGGTGAGCGCGGTTCACGACAGCGGCGACGCCATCGACCAGTGGAGCAGCGACCGCGACCAGGTCTCCGACGGCATGGTGCGCAGCCTCGAGCGCATCGAAGACGCCATGACCGAGTTGACCGAAGGCAAGGGCGCCGCCAGCTTCGGGCGCCTCGACGAGATCGTGGTGTCGCTCATCGCCGAGAACGACCGCCAGCGCGCCGTGTGGACCGAGTTGCAGCAGCTCGTGGTCGCTCTCGCCGACGACCGCGAGCGCGCCGCCGACGTCCTGGCCCGCCTCGAACGGGGCATCGCCGATATGACCGTCGGCCGGGAGCGGGGCCTCACCAAGGCGCTTGCCCGCTTGGAGGCCCGCATCGAAGAAGTCGGTGCCGCCATGACGGGGATCTCGGCCGACGACCTGGCCGCCACCCTGAGCCGCCTGGACACGCGGCTAAAAGAGCTGTCGACGGACCTGGTGGTCGGCCGTGACCGTGACGTTACGCGGGCGTTGACCCAGGTGTCCGGGCAAGTGGACGAGTTGGCGGGACTCATTGCCGAGAGCCGCGTGGACTTGTCGCCCCTCGAGGCCCGGCTCAACCGGCTGGCTCGCACCCCAGCCCCGCAGCCATCGATTGACCTGACCGAGTTGTACGCCCGCTTCGACGATCTCGCCGAGACGGTCTCCCAGCGCGGTCACGATCTGGGCGACCTTCAAGGTCGCCTCGAACAGTTGGCCGAGGGGTCCGCCCCCGACCCCAGCTGGGGAGACGCCATCGAGCGCTTGGAGCGAGTGCTGCCGTCACTCGAGTCGCTCCGGGCCGTCAGCGCGGAGGGCGACCTCGGCGCCCCCGCCGACGATCGCCAGGAGATGTTCGACCGGCTCGACGAGATGGGCCAGCAAATCGGTGAGCAACTAGAAGCCCTGCGGCGCCGGGTGACGCTGCGGGGAAGGGCGTCAGGTCAGGAGTTCGACGCTGACACCATCGCTGCCATCGCCGACGCCGTCGCCGCCCGGCTCAACGGTCACGTCGATGACCCCGACCCCTCCGAACCGCTCGGGTCGGCACCGTCGGACGTTCCGTGGGCGACGCCCGAGACCAGCGCAAGCATCGGCCACCGACCGCGGCGCATCCGGGATCAGTGGCGGGACACTTGACCTGGTAAGGGTTCCTGGGCAGACTGTCGACTTCGGGTTTGACAAGGCTGTCAAATGCCTCCGGACGATAGGAGAACATGCCTGACACCGCGGCGGTGATGGCGTGAAGTCAGCCAAGGCTGACATCGACGCGTCGACGGCACCCACCGTGGCGGCCCAACCGCTTTCGGAGGAGATGGTGCCCACGCGGCCCACGCGGCCCGCCCCGATGTGGCTCCGGTGGCTGGAGTTGTGGCGAACCGCCGCCGCCCACCCGTTGATCCTGTTCGTCGACGCCATGATCGTGGCCGCGGGCGTCCGCCACCTGGGCACAACCCGCCCCACGGCGCTGGCCGCCGGTGCCGCCTTCGGCCTCATCAGCCCCCTCGTGGGCCTGAACGCCCACCGCACGAGCGTTCAGACGCAGGGGATCCGTTGGTACTTGAAGCCCGTGCTGGTGGTCTGCGCGGTCATGGTGTTCGGCGTCTCGCTGCTGCAGCCCCACGGGCTGTCGGCGCCCCTCACGGCCGCCGCCCTGATCCGATCGGTGACCCTACTGATCGTCTTGCGGGTGCTGGCCTGGTACGTCGTCAAGGCAGGCCGCCGCCGCGGTCTCGGCTTGCAGCCCACGCTCGTGATCGGCACCAGCGGCCGGGTAAACGAGTTGGCCGCGGAACTTGCCGTGTGCCCCGACGTTGGCTTGCGCTTCGCCGCCGGTTACACCCCGACTTTGCCCGACAGCACCGCGGTCGCCGACGGCCACGCCCAAGCGTTCAGCCTGCTCGACCGCAACGAGATCGACCATGTGCTGTTGGTCAACGACGGCATCGACGAGGCGGTGTTCCGGGAGTTCGTCACCTGGGCGGACGACCGCCGCGGCTACACGCTGGTCCTGCCGCTGGCCGACATCGTCCGCCACGGCAGCCGGTTCCACGTCGGTCGCTTCCCCGTCGTTCCACTGCCGGTCGGCATCTCCCGCAACGGCGTCATCGCCAAGCGGGCCTTGGACGTCACCATGGCCGGCCTGCTGGTCCTGCTCACGGCCCCGTTGATGGCGATGATCGCGGTGGCCGTCAAGCTGAAGGACCGCAATCCGGTCTTCTTCCGCCAGCAACGCGTGGGCAAGCACGGCGAGGCCTTTTCCCTCCTGAAGTTCACAACCATGTTCGGGACCCCCGAGGAGTACGGGGAGGCGGACGCCGCCTGGGCCGGCCAGAGCCTCGGTGACGTGGACGCGGCTGCGAGCGTCGACCGCCAGACCTCCCTCGGGCGGTCGCTACGGCGGTGGGACCTCGACGAGCTGCCACAGCTGTTCAACGTGCTCCGGGGCCACATGTCGCTCGTCGGTCCCCGACCGGAGCGGGTCAGCTACGTCGAGCGCTTCGCCGCTGCCATCGACGGCTACGACGACCGCCACCGGGTGCGCCCGGGGATGACCGGGTGGGCCCAGATCAACGGCCTGCGGGGCCAGACCCCCCTGGCGCTGCGCACCGCCTTCGACAACGACTATGTGGACCACTGGAGCTTCGGGCTTGACGTGCGCATCCTGGCGCGCACCGTGCCGGCCATCGTGAAGCTGCCGCCGCCCAACACCGAACGGATGCTGGCCCGCCGGGCCCGCCCGGGCCAGCACGAGGCTGATCACACCGGGCGCCGGGTGCGGCTTTCCTGAGCGAACCGGCACCCCTCCGCGTCCTCCATGTTCTCGAGGCGGTCCGGGGGGGCACGCTTCGCTATGTCCTCGATGTGGTCTCCGCCACTCCAGGGACCGAGCATCACGTCGCCCTGCCGAGCCGTCAGGGCCTGGCAGGGCGCTCGGGTGCCATGGTGGAGGTGACCGGAGCCGACGAGCTGGAGGCTCGAGGCGCCGAGGTCCACACCGTCGACATGCGTCGCAACCCGTTGCACCCGGCCAATGCGCGGGCGGTGGCCAGCGTGACCGGGTTGATCAGCGAGTTGGAGCCGGCGGTGGTCCACGGGCACAGTTCGGTGGGAGGCGCCGTGGCGCGAGTGGCTGCCACTGGATGGTCTCTCCCGGGTGCACCCTTTGGTCTCCGGGCCCGCCGGGCGCTTCGAACGGTGCCCGCGGCATTCACGCCCAACGGACTGATGACCTCGGCGCCGGCAGTGGCCTTTGAACGCCTGTTCGGGCCCCTGACCTCCCGGTTGATCGCCGTGTCGGCCTCCGAGGGAAGTTTGGCGGTCGATCTCGGCCTGGTCCCCGCCGATCGGGTGCGGGTCATCCCGAACGGCATCGAACTGCTCTGCGGCGGCGAGGACGGGCCCGCAGTGGGCGGCGGCCGTGGTGTCGCTCCAGTCGGCGCCGCCCGGCGACTGGCAGCGCCTGGGCGCCTGGCAGCGGCTGGGCGACTGCGCACCCAGCTGGGATTGCCCGCGGGCACGCCGTTGATCGGCACCATTGCCCGGATGGTTCCCCAGAAAGCCCCCGAGGCGGTGCTGGCGGCGTGGGGTGAGGTCGCCCGCCGGCGGCCGCACGTCCACTTCGTGTGGATCGGCCTCGGACCTCGGCAGCGGTCGGTCACCCGTTGCGTGGCCCGCGAGGGACTGGGCCGCCGCTTCCACCAGATCCCCCACCTCGCCGGGGCCGCCTCCGCCGTGGGCGAGTTCGACGCGCTGGTCCTGCTGTCCCGGTACGAGGGCGGTCCCTATGTCCCGCTTGAGGCGATGCGGGCCGGCGTTCCGGTCGTGCTGTCCGACGTCGTGGGCAACCGGGACACCGTCGAGTCGGGCGTTACCGGTTTCCTCGTTCCCTTCGGTGACGCCGCCGCCGCGGCCGACGCCATCGTCGGGCTGCTGGACGACCGCCACTGCCGCCGCGCCATCGTCGCTGCCGCGTCGGAACGGCTGCGGCGGGACTTCGGTGTCCAGTTGATGGGCGAGCGCCTGGCGGCGCTCTATCGGGAGATGGCAGTCGCCGGGCCCAGCGCTCGGGTGGCCCGAATACCTACCGTATTTGGATAGTTTTTCGGGTCACCCCGACTCGCCTTCGGTGTTCGGGGCGGCTGCCACGCCGCCAACCCGAGACCGGCGACGGAGCACTCGCAACGAACCGCACGCCAGTGACGAGCAGTCGTCGAACCACCCCGACGCCTTGGCCTCGCAGTACAACTCGTAGGGCGCCCGCCCGCCGTCGGCCGGGTCGGGGAAGACGTCGTGGATGGCAAGCAGGCCTCCGGCAAGCACCTTGGGCGCCCACGCCTCGTAATCAGCCCATGCCACCTCGTCCCCATGGCCGCCGTCGATGAACAACAGGCTGAGCGGTGTGGACCACTGCGCGGCCACCACAACCGACATCCCCACCACCAGGACCACGTCGCCCTCGAGCCCCGCCCGCTCGATCGTGGCCCGAGCCGCGGGGAGGCTGTCCATGCGACCGGTGGCGGTGTCGACGAGCGAGGGGTCATGGTGCTCCCAACCGGGTTGGAGCTCCTCAGAGCCACGGTGGTGGTCGACGGAGAACAGCGGCGTCGCCAGGTCGACAGCGGCGGCCGCCAGGTAAAGCGCCGACTTCCCGCAGTAGGTGCCGATCTCCAGCATCGGTCCTGCCGAGCCCGGCGCCCGGCGCGCCGCCCGAAAGAGAGCGAGGCCTTCGTTGTCGGGCATGAAACCCTTCACCGCGGGCGCAAGGGCCAGAAGACGGCGGGCCCGATCGCTCACCACGGGAGCCTCCAAGTCCGCCACCACGTCCAATGCGCAGGTCAGCGTCGCGCCCCGGCGCTCGGGCTGAGTGGGCGCTAGCCGGCGACGGCGCTCGGGTCGGGACCCGCCCCGCCGCCAGCCCCGACAGTCGCGGCGGCGCTTCTGGCAGCGCCGTCCGTCGCCGTCTCACCGGCGGCAGATCCGTCGCCGGTGAACAGCAACCGGTTGATGATGAGGAACTTGCCGATCCACAACACGCCAAAGGCCCCGATGAACGCCCCCTCGATTATCGCCACCTTCGGCAGCCGGGACAGGTCGTGGTGGCGGGCGTAGACCTGTGCCTTGCTCGAGGTCCAAGTCGAGAAGGCCAGCCCGATGAAGGCCATGACCCAGAACGGGACTACCTCCTTCAGGACGTGTCCGGTGCCCGACATCCCCCAGGCCCAACGGCGGTTGAGGACATAAGACGGGATGGTCGTCACTGCGCAGGTGACGATGGCGGCCGAGGTGGCACTCCACTGGAGCACCCCGACGAGGAACGCCAGGATGACGAAGCTGAGAACGACACAGATGACCGATGTGGCGCTGTACCGGATCATCTTCTTGCCCTCCGGGCTCTTGGCCAGGGCGAGCAGATCAGAAGGTGTCAGGCGCACGCCCGTCAGGGTACTTGGCAGGCGTCGGACAGCGTCAGGCGCGCTGGTGGATGGGCACGTACTGGCGCTCGTCGACGCCCGCCCACAGCTGGCGCGGCCGGTAGATCTTCTGGTCCTGGATGAGCAGTTCCTCGTAGTGGGCCAGCCACCCGGTGGTACGGGGGATGGCGAAGAGGACGGTGAACATCTCGATCGGAAAGCCCATGGCCTGGTAAATCAGACCGGAGTAGAAGTCCACGTTGGGGTACAGGCGCCGCGAGATGAAGTAGTCGTCGGAAAGGGCCGCCTCCTCCAGCTTGAGGGCGATGTCGAGCAGCGGGTTTTTCCCGGTGACCTCGAATACGTCGTCGGCGACCTTCTTGATGATGCGGGCCCGAGGGTCGTAGTTCTTATAGACGCGGTGGCCGAAGCCCTGCAGCTTGCCGTGACCCGTCTTGACGGCCGCGATGAAATCGGGGACGTTCTCGATTGAGCCGATCTCGCCCAGCATCTTGATGACCGCTTCGTTGGCACCGCCGTGGCGGGGTCCGTAGAGCGCCGCGCAGGCGGCGGCGCAGGCCTCATAGGGGTCGGCGTGGGCCGAGGCGACCGTCCGCAGGGCAAGGGTGCCACAGTTCTGCTCGTGGTCGGCGTGAAGGATGAACAGCACGTCGAGGGCGTGGGCCAGCACCGGGTCGGCGACGTAGTGCGGTTCGGCCACCTTCCACATCATCGAGAGGAAGTTCTCGGCGAACGACAGCGAGTTGTCGGGGTACACAAACGGCATGCCGACACTGAAGCGGTGGCAGGCGGCGGCCAAGGTCGGCATCTTGGCGATCAGCCGGATCACCTGCTTGTAGCGGGTCGCGGCGTCGTCCACCTGCTTGGCTTCCAGGTAGAAGGTCGACAGGGCCCCGACCGCCGACACCAGCATCCCCATGGGGTGAGCGTCGTAGTGGAAACCTTCCAGAAAGCGCTTGCGCATGTTCTCGTGGATGAACGTGTGGTACGTGATCTCGTGCAACCAGGCCTGATACTCGGTCTCGGTCGGCAACTCCCCGTGCAGCAGCAGATAGGACACTTCGAGGTACGACGAGTGGGCGGCTAGCTGCTCGATCGGGTACCCCCGATAGCGCAGGACGCCGGCGTCGCCGTCGAGGTAGGTGATGGCGCTCGGCCCGAGGGCCGTAGTGGTGAATCCCGGGTCGGATAACCAGATTCCGGGCAGAAGTTTGCGCCACTCGTCGGCGGAAACCCCGCCGTCGACGATGGGGATCTCGACGGTATTGCCGGTCCGGTTGTCAGTGATGGTGATCGATTCGGCCATGGGACCCCCTGTCGCCGCAGAGTCGCGTCGAGACGTGGCGGGCGCGCCCTTTGCGCCTACCTTTCGATGGTACCGCCGCTGTCTGTGACCCCTGGCGGGCTCCTGGGCGGTCAGCCAGCCCGGAACCGGTACACGTTGGTCTGGCGAATCTCGAACCCCAGCCGCCGGTAGAGCCGGTTGGCCGCCTCTCGCGACGGTCGTGACGTCAGGTCGACCGTGCGGGCGCCGGCCGCGGCCGCCAGCTCGATGGCCCGCCGGGACAGGGCTTCCCCGACGCCGCCACCTCGGGCCGAACGGTCCACGACCACATCCTCGATCCACGCCCGGACCCCGGTCGGAATGCGGAACACGGCCAGGGTGAGCATCCCCACCGCGGGCTCCCCCGCCACCAGCTCCCCCGCCACCAGCTCCCCCGCCACCAGCAAGGTGGTCGCGGGCGACGCCACGATGGCCTCCAACTCGGCTCGGCTCGGCGGCGCCGCGGACGACGACAGCTGGCTCACCAGGCGGCCGACCGCGTCCACCAGGTCGTCGGTCACCACCGTGACCTCCGAGACGGTCACCACCCGGCCAGCCTAGGGCCATGATGCCAACCCCTGGGCACCGCCGCTTTGCGGGATATTCACGGTGGATTAACAAAAAATCGGGTGTGATTCCGCTCCTCGCTCGGTAGGGTAATTTGCCAGTGGGAGGGTGCGGCCGGTTGACTCCCCCCCTGTCCGCCGGCCCCCTCCCCCTTCAATCCCAGCAGCACCGGTAGCGTAAAGGTCCATGGCGTTCGATGCCGCCGCGGCCGTGGGCTGGGAACACCGGCCCCAACTTCGCCAGCCGGTCATGATCGTCGCTTTCGAAGGCTGGAGCGATGCCGGCGACGCCGCTTCGCTCGCCGCCCGGTACCTGGCCGAGGCCTGGTCGCTGCGCCGATTCGCTGGCATCGACCCCGAAGAGTTCTTCGACTTCACGAGCACCCGGCCCGAGGTGCACTTCGACGCCGACAACCAGCGCCGCATCGACTGGCCCGAGAACATGCTCCTGGCCGGTCGCATCCCTGGTGCCAGCCGCGACGCCATCATCCTGCGAGGCGTCGAGCCGCACCTGCGCTGGCGGGCCTTCGGCTCCACGGTGATCGGCATCGCCCACACCCTCGGCGTGCAGATGCTCCTCACCCTCGGCGCCCTCTTGGCTGACGTCCCCCACACCCGGCCGGTGCCAGTCGCGGGGGCCGCCTACGAGCCCGCCATCGCCTCCCGCTTCGGGCTCCCCGTGTCCCGGTACGAGGGCGAGACCGGCATCCTCGGCGTCCTCCACGACGCCTGCGCCCGGGCCGGGATCCCCTCGGTGGGCCTGTGGGCGTCGGTCCCTCACTACGTTCACCAGGTGACCTCGCCCAAGGCGGCGCTGGCCCTGGTCGAGCGGGCGGCGCTGATGCTCGGCACCGCGGTCGACCCCGTCGAGTTGCGCGCCGCCGGCGAGGTCTACCTGCAGCAGGTCAGCGAGCACGTGGCCGATGACGTGGAGGCGGCGGCCTACGTGGCGCAGTTGGAGGAGGCCGCCGACCGCCAAGCCGCCGAGGCTCCACCCGAAGGCCTGCCGATCGCCAGTGGCGACTCGCTGGCGGCAGAGGCGCAGCGCTACCTTCGCGAGCACCGGCGCGACGGGCCACGCTGACCCCGACCTGCGTCTGGCGGATCTCGCCCGAGTTGATCCTGGCCCTCGACCGCCGCTTCGGCGAACCTGTCGACGCCTACGTGAATGGTTCTCAGGTGTGGCTGCGCCCCGACGGCCCCGGCGGCGTCACCATCGAATGGCGCCTCCACCCGGGTGCCAACTACCAACGCCCCGCCGGTGTGGCCACCGCGGAGGTGTTCGAGCGGGTCGCCTACGCACTGCAGGTTGGGGAAATGCCGCCCGCCCCGTTAGATCGGTTGTGGGACGGACTGGAGGCGTATCCGGCCTATGGCGACGAGGTCGAGCCGGCGCCGCTCTCGGGCGCTGCCACCCATGCGCTGGGTCTGGCGCCCGACGCCGCCGGCCTCATCGACCACGGTCCTATTGGCGACGCCTGGGAGCGCAGCCGAGGCGGCATCTCGATCATTGACGAGGTGCTTCGCCAACTCGAGCCGTAGCGCCGAGCCGCGATGGCGGGTTTGGTGCCAGGAACCGGGAACGCCGGAGCACCTTCGGTGGTAGCAGAAGGTGCTCCGGCGCCCAGGTGCGCCCTGAGGAGCGCTCAGGGAACGAT
This sequence comes from Acidimicrobiales bacterium, assembly GCA_050744165.1. Taxonomy (GTDB): domain Bacteria; phylum Actinomycetota; class Acidimicrobiia; order Acidimicrobiales; family Palsa-688; genus JBOGGN01. Next base: position 9,600 of record JBOGGN010000282.1, read on the forward strand.
GATGTTCCCGGCGATGGTGGTCGAGTCCCCCGGGTAGGGGCCCGGCCCCGAGTTGCCAAATGCCACCAGGTTGCCCACGGTGTTGCCGATGGCCTCCACCCCGTTGGTGTTGCTCTCGAGCGCCAGCGTCCCCTTGATGGCGTTCACGCCACAGGACAGGTCACCAGGGTCCCCCACCGCCACCAGGTGCTGGGCCGCGAAGACCGACACGCTGCCGCCGATCGTGCTGGAACACACCTCGACCTGCCCGGGAGCGGTGGTGGCCGTGATCGACCCCCCGATCTTCGAGTGCACGATCGCCACGGAGGTCCCCTGGGCCACCGACACCTGCCCGGTGACGACCGCATTGACGATGCACACGCTGTGCCCGGCTGCCTGGATGGCGCCACTGTGGTTGCCGGTGATGGTCACCGAACACGTGACCAGGTAGCTGATTGACGCTGTCGACGAATCGAAGTTGCCGTCCCCGCCGTAGTTGGCGGTGACCATGTGGCTGCCCGGCAGCAGGGCCGAGGTGGTCACGCTGGCCTGCTGGGAGGCGTTGAGGCCCACGGTCTGCACGGAGGCCCCGTCCACCAGGAACTGCACGTTGCCGGTGGGCTGGGCCGGCGGGTTGGTGCTCGGCGGTGCCGGCGCGACCGTGGCGGTGAAGGTCACCGGGCCGCCGAATCCCGCGGAGCCGGAGGGGTTGGCGGTCAGCGTGGTCGTCGTCGGAGCCTTCTTGACCACCTGGCTGAACATCGCCGACGTGCTGCCGAGGAAGTTGGGATCGCTCCCGTAGGTGGCGGTGATCGAGTGGGTGGTCACGCTGAACGAGCTCACCGGGCTCAGGCTGCAGCTGCCGCTCATCAGGGTGCAGCTGCCAAGGGGACTGGCTCCGTCGAGGAACGAGACCATCCCCGTCGGGGTCCCACTGCCCGGAGAGTTCACAGTCACCGTGGCGCTGAGCGTCACCGGCTGGCCGAAGACGCTCGGGTTGTGATCCGAGGAGACCACAGTCGTCGTTGCCGCCCTCGAGATGACGGTGGCGGCGCACGCACCGCCGGTACCGCCGCCCGTGAAGCTGCTGATCTGCAACTGGTCGTCCCAACTGTCGCCGGCGCAGTTGGACACCGTCGCCGGGTTGGACGTGGCGTCGAAGGTGATGGTCGTGCTGTCGTGCACCGCCAGGGTGCCGAGCGACCAGGTCAGGGGAGAGGTCGAGCTCGGCGTGCTCGAGGCCGAGCCTGGGACGTAGCTCACCCCCGCCGGCAAGGTGTCGGTCACCGCGGTCAGCTGGGCGGCGTCAGTGTCGCTCGGGTTGGTGACCGTGACCGAGTAGCCGATCTGCTGGGCGGTCACGGCGGTCGCCGGGGCGGACTTGGTGATCGTGAGGGCTGGCGGAACGATCCCGTTCATCGCCGGGTTCAGGTCGGTGGCGCAGCCAGAGACGGCGTTGCTCCACTGCTGCTGCACGTCGTAGGGGTGGCCGTGGAGGTAGACGTCGGCACCGGGGGCCAGGACGTTGTGGGGTCCGTCGTTGCGGTTGCAAAGGTCCCCGATCTCCTGCTGCCCGGTGGCCACCGAGGACAGCCAGTTGTTGATCTCCGGGTCGGTGACCGACTCGATGAACTCGTGGGTGGCGGAGCTGATCTCCGCGTCGGCCGCGGCGTCGCCGTTGGGGGCGACCCCGTTGCTGCACCCGCCCGGATCCCCGGACATGGCGTCGTTGCCCATGAAGGCGTACACGGTGGGATCGCTACCGAAATCGAAGTGGTAGGCGCAGTACGCGTTGGCGTGCCCCATCTTGAAGAAGTTGCAGTCCGAGGTCGACGTCTGGCACTCGAAGATGTTGAAGGCGGTGTACACCAGGAAGATCCGGTTGAGGTTCGGGGTCACCGAGAAGTGGCCCGCGGCTGCGGTTGCCTCACCTTGGATATCGGCGTCAGACAACGGGTTGGCCTGGGTCCCGGTGTGGGGGTAGGCGGTGGTGTCCACCCAGGAGCCGCCGAAGCTCACCGAGTTCATCGGCGTCCCGTTACTGCCCGGGTACTGGGTGACGATGTTGTAGTAGTCGGTGCCGCCAAGGTCGCCGGCCCAGCGGTTCAGCAGGTTCTCGTAGCTGGTGTCGGAGGCGGCGCTGGCGGCGCTCTCGTAGTGAAGGGCGCTCGGCAACCAAAACACGTTGTAGATCGTCGGGCTGATGATCGACGGGCCGCTTCCCATGATCAGGTTGTTGGCCGCGTTGGCGGCCGGCGTCTGGCTGGCAGTAGAAGGGCTGCCATCGGACGGCCTGCCAGTCGACGGGAGGGCGGCGCGCTGCGGAGCCACCGGAGCCCCAGTCGACCCCGAACGCAACGCCATCCCCGCCGTCCCCGGCGTCAAGTTCGACGCCGCCACTGGCGTAATTGGGACAGACGCGGTGACGGTCTTTGCGGCGGCCGAGGCCGCCTGCGCCCCCAAAGCGGCCGGCAAGCTCGTTACCACGACCGCCGCCGTCCACGCCAACACCGTGCCGAACACCATCGACCGGTTGAATCGCTTCGACTTCATCGAAATCCCTTCGCGTCGCCAGCGGAGCCGGCCCTCGACTCCCTCTGTGATGACCACCCCTGGACGACCACGGCCCAGAGGCGTGCGACACGCCGCGTTCGAGCCCGCAACCGTCTTCACCCCTAGATCCCGTTGTGCCCCGGAACGGCTTAGTTGTGTATGTAAACGCCTGAACCGGTCACCGTCAACTGATCCAGGAACTTTTGTTCGTTCGACCCTGATTTTGCGTCACGATGTATCTGGTGGGAACTGCACCCCGTCTGTCACCGTCAGAGCCCATGTGATGAAAGCTGCCCTCTTGGCCACCGCCACGGCCCTGGTGATCCTGGCCGGGTGCCACTCGTCGGACACACCCACTCTCACGGCGCCCTCGATCCCGCGGGATGCCTCGACCGTCCCCATTTCGGCTCCAGTCGAGTCAACGACCCCGCCGGCCGCCACCGGCAGCCGACAGCTCGGCGACACCGACAACGGCGCCACCATCCACGTGGTCACCGGCACGACCGTCCTGGCGGTGCTGGACAGCCTTTACTGGACGTTCTCACCCACGTCGCCGCCCGGCATCCTCACCCCGGCCGGCAACCCGGTCCCCGTCACGGTCGCAGGATGCGTGCCCGGTGAAGGTTGCGGCACGGTGACCGCGACGTACACCGCCACCAGCGCCGGCACCGCCATCATCGCTGCCTCCCGCACCAGCTGCGGCGAGGCCAGGAGCTGCACTGGCAATGAAGGCCGCTATTCGGTCACTGTCGTCGTTAACAAATAGGTGCCCCCGGCGCCGGAGTGGCGTTTCCGGGGGTGTCGGGGAGGCATCTCCGCCGAGTTAGTCGGCTCGTGGCGCCGCCGGTCCGTTGGTGGTGGCCCTGCCGGCGAGGTCCGCGTTGGCTGCATTGGAACCGGCGTCCCGCCACGGCGGCATCCGGGGCCGGTCGAACAGCACCTCGACCGCTTCGCCTCGGATGGCGGCAAAGGCAATCGTCCGCCAGCGGTCGGCCCCCGCCAACGGGGTCGGCATCTCGTCCTCGGAGAACCAGCCCACGTCACGGGTCTCCAGCGGATGACGGTCAAGGGACCCGCCGACCGCCCGGCAGTGAAACACCAGCGAGTACAGCGGCACGCTGGTAAACCCAAGGCGCAGCCCGTCCAGCACCGCGATGAGGCGTACCGGCTCGCACTCGATGCCGGTCTCCTCGAGCACCTCCTTGGCCGCCACCTCGGAGGGCGAGTAACCGACGTCGGCCCAGCCGGTCGGGTACAACCAGACCCCGGAGTCGGATCGTTGGATCAAAAGGATCTGGCGATCATCATTGCCGACGATGGCACCGACGGCCACCTTGGGTGTCACGTAGCCCGCGACACCGCGGCCGACGGTGTCCATCCACTCCGTCAGGAGCACCTCCGCGCTGGAGTCCATCCCGGCGGCTACCCGCATGTCCGCGGCCACCTTGAGGACTTCCTCGAAGCGCTCCCGCTCGTACAGGTTGTCGCTGAATCCGAGACCCGTCCGGGCGATCCCGGCCAGCGCCTCGCTCCATCGAAGCAGGTCCTGGGTCTGGGCTGGCCCCCTCGCGTCCGAGGACATGGGGAGAGGCTATCCCGGGTCGGTCTGCCGGGCTACAGGACCGCCAGCGCCCGCCGAGCCGCTTGCTGCACGGGGTCCCAGAGCGGTGAGAAGGGCGGCGCGTACGACAGGTCGAGGTACACCAAGTCCTCGACGGTCAGGCCCCCGGTGATGGCGGTGGCCAGCACGTCGATGCGTTTGGCGGTGCCCTCGTATCCCACCACCTGGCCGCCGAGGACGCGCCCGGTCACCCGTTCCACGATCAGCTTTACCGTGATCGTCCCCGCGCCGGGGTAGTAACCAGCCCTGGTGGTGGCCACGACCTTGGCCACTTGGTACCCGAAGCCGGCCGCCGCCGCTTCGGCCTCGTTGACACCGGTGCGCCCGATCTCCAGGGCGCACAGCTTGGTGATGGCGGTCCCCGCCACCCCGGCGAAGGTGGCGTAGCCGCCTGAGATGTTGATCCCCGCCACCCGCGCCTGCTTGTTGGCAACGGTGCCCAGAGCGACGTAGATCGGCTCGCCAGTCACGACCGAGCGGCTCTGGCAGCAGTCCCCCGCCGCCCAGACACCTTCCGCGGAAGTCTGCTGGCAGCGGTTCACGACGATCGACCCTCGGACTCCGAGCGCCATACCGGCCTCGCTTGCCAGCTCCGCGTTGGGTTCGACACCGAGCCCGAGTACCACCAGATCGGCGGGCACCGTGCGCCGCGTGGTCACCACCGAGCCCGCTTCGACGGCGGTGACCCGCTCCCCGGTATGCACGGTGATCCCGTGCTGGCGCATGGCCGCGTTGACCAAGGCGCCCATGTCGGCATCGAGGGTTTCCATGACCTCATCGCGTTGCTCGATCACGGTGACCGTCGACTGCCGCTTCACAAAGGCCTCCGCCAGCTCCAAGCCGATGTAACCACCGCCGATCACCGCCACCTGGTCGCACTGGCCGGACTTGACCGCCGCCAGGAGCCGAGCGGCATCGTCGAGCGTCTGCACCCCGAACACCTGGGGCCCGTCGATACCGGGGATCGCGGGCCGTCGCGGCCGAGCCCCGGTGGCGATATGGAGCAGATCAAAGCCCAGCGTGTAGGTCCGTTCCTGGGCCAGGTTGCGCACTTCGACCGTGCGTCGGTCGAGGTCGACCGCCATGGCCCGATGACCGGTTCGAACGTCGATACGCAGCTGGTCCCGGAACTGCTGGGGGGTCCGAACCACCAATTCCTCCAGCGCCCACACATCCCCGCTCACCACATAAGGGATGCCACACGCCGAGTAGCTGGTGTACCGGCCTTGTTCGAGCGCCACGATCTCGAAGTCGGCGCCTCGCCTGCGAGCCGTGGACGCCGCCGCCATGCCGCCGGCGTCGCCTCCGATCACCAGCAGCCGATTGGACATGGCGACCAGACTAGGTGTGAGTGGCCATCGCGTCTTGGACCCGGGTCCCTCGGCCTACGATGATGGACCCATGTCCGTGCGCGAAGACTGCCGCCACTACCTAAAGCGCAGCACACCTACGGGCGAGGCGGTCGAGCGCTGCCGGCTCAACGTCAACCAGGACAATCCCTTCGCCTGCCCCGAGGACTGCCTGTTCTTCGAGACCCGCAAGGTGACGTCGGCCGGGTGGACCACCTCGACCAGCGAACCGCTCAGCAACACCGGGCAAGGCTTGATCGGCCTCCCCGCGTCGTCCTCCAAGCGAGGAAAGAAGGGCCGCAAGAAGGGGCGTTAGGGCCTGCGCAGAAGGTCACCGACCTGGGCGAAAAAGGCGTTGCGAGCCAGCACCCGGTCACAGCCCGCCTTCGAGGCCGCGGCCAGAAGCTCGCGGTCGTCGTGGCGACCGAACCCGAGGGTCGGCGCCGGGATCGACGGCAAGACGGCGAGCACCCCGGGGCGGCTCAAGTCGACAACGACGAGGGCCGCTCCCTCGGCCGCTGCGGGCAGATCGGCTGGGGTGGCGACGAAGGTCACGGCTCCGCCAGCGGCGCTCGCCACCTTCGAACGGTCAATCAGGTCGGGCACGTAGCCCACGGTGATGCCTGTCACGCCGGTCACTGCTCCTCTCCGCCATCGGGCGCCTGCTGTCCGGCCAACCCGGTGGTATTGGGCGCCGGCCCGGCGGGGTGCCGGTGGCGACGCATGTGCTCGAACGCTTTGGCCGCCCCCCACCGTAACCCCACCTCGGCCAGGTCCGGGTCGAGGTCGGCGAAGGAGGCGGGCGCCAGATCGTAGGTGTCGGCGGGGAAAAGGGCCTCGGCCCCACGATCCCTCGCCACCCCGGGGACACCGGCCGCCAGCAGCACTTCGGTCGGATAACGCACCGCAGCCTGGCGCACCACGGCCAGCGGCGTGCTGCGCTGGTGGTCGATGTCCGCCGCCAAGAGGGCCCGCACCGCGGGGCCGACTTCGGCCGCCGCCGCCACCCCCGCGGCTCGGGCCGCCGAGGCAACTGGAGGCGGCACCGACCCGGTCCAGGCGGTCATGGTGCGCCCCACGCAACGCTCAACCCAGCCTGGCAATGCGTGCTCGATCCCGTCGGCCAGGGCCGCGGCCACGCCGTCGATGGCAGCGCCGCCGCTCCCGCTCCCGAACCCGTCAGTTTCGTCGCGGTCGCCGTCGATCGCATCGCCGGGGCTGGAAGGGCCCGCCGTCACGCCAACGACTGGTTCAAGTTGCCCGACCGGAACCCCTCCAGGTCGAGAGTCACGTACCGGTAACCCGCCGCCCGCACGGCGGCGACCACGTCCGACCGGCGCGCCAGCGCCGCCGCCAAGTCGTCCGGAAGAAGCTCGACGCGGGCCAGGTCCCCGTAGTGGCGCACCCGTAGCTGGCCGAAGCCCAGCCGGTGCAGGCCCTCCTCGGCCTCGGCGACCGACGACAGGCGGCCAACGGTGACGGGCGTCCCGTAGGGCAGGCGCGACGCCAGGCAGGCGCTGGCTGGCTTGTCCCAGGTCCGCAACCCCAGTCGCCGGGAAGCTTCGCGCACGTCGGCCTTGGTGAAGCCGGTCTCGACCAGCGGGAAGCGGGCTCCACGCTCCGCAGCCGCGGCCTGGCCCGGACGGTGGTCGCCCAAGTCGTCGAGGTTTACACCGAGCACCACGGTGGCGCCCATGCCCGAGGCCACCGGTCCCAGGCTGTCCATCAATGAGGCCTTGCAGTGGTAACACCGGTCGGCGCCGTTGGCCACGTACGACGGCTCCTCCAGTTCGTGGGTGTCGACCGCCAGCCACTGCAAGCCCCACTCGCCTGCCAGCGCCTCGCAGTCGGCCAGCTCCCGGGGGGCCAACGACGGCGACACCGCAGTGGCCGCCACGACCCGGTCGGCTCCCAGGGTGTCGGTCGCCATCCAGGTCAAAAACGCGGAGTCGGCGCCTCCGCTGAAGGCGGCCACCACCCGCCCCATCGAGGCCAGCCCCGAACGCAGGGCGGCCAGATCCCCCACCGCGGCTACCCCGCCGACAACCCGACGAGGGCCAGCACCTCGTCGAGGGATCCCACGATGCCGGCGAAGAACAGCCCAAACTCGGCGTAGTGGGCTGACGCCTCGTCGAAGCGCATGGTGTAGACGACGTCCTTCAGGTCGTCGGGATTTACCGCGAAGAGACTGACGCCCCACTCGAAGTCGTCCAGCCCGGTGGAGCCGGTGATCAGCTGCACCACGCGGCCGTGGAAGGTGCGGCCCACCCGGCCGTGACCGAGCATCAACTCCTTGCGGTCGTCGAAGGGCAGGGCGTACCAGTTGTGGTCCTCGCCTCGCCGCTTGGACATCGGGTAGAAGCAGAACGCCCGCATGCCTTCGGGCGGCAGCGTGGGGTACAGCCGGGTCCGCAGGTGTGCCTCGGGCATCCCCTTGGCGTACTCCGACACCTCGGTCAGCGATACGTACGAGTTGACCAGTTCGACCCCCGCCATCGACAGGCCGGCCTGCAGCCGGCGCTGGGTCTCCCAGTCCGGTCCGAGCACCATGACCCCGAGGTCCGCCTTATGGCCGAGAACCGCGAACGGCACAACCTGGTGCTCGGCGGCCTCGGCCGCCTTCACTGCGGCCACCACGGCGTCGCGGTCGGTGGCCGGACCGAGCTTGCAGAACAGGTGGAGGACGCTCCAGCCCTCGGTCGGTACCAATGCCATGTCAGGCGAGTCTACGGAGGCCACGCATGAGAAAGGGCGCCCCGAGAGGGGCGCCCTTTCAGGCAAGCAGCGGTGACCGCGGCTTAGTAGTCCTCCATGCCTCCGCCGGGCATGCCGCCGCCACCTTTCTCCTCGGGCTTGTCGACGATGACCGCCTCGGTGGTGAGGAACAGGGCGGCGATGGACGCCGCGTTCTGCAGCGCCGAGCGGGTGACCTTGGCGGCGTCGATGACGCCCGCCTTGATCAGGTCCTCGTACTCGCCGGTAGCCGCGTTGAGACCGTGGGCGCCCTCCATGTTGCGCACCCTCTCGACCACCACGCCGCCTTCCATGCCGGCGTTGACGGCGATCTGCTTGAGGGGCTCCTCGACCGCCGCCTTGGTGGTCGACACGGCGTCCTCGATGCGGTGCTTCTTCTCCTTCAGCTCCACCTCGGTGGCGGCGCCGACCTTGATGACGGCTACCCCGCCGGAAAGCTTGGCTAGCCGCTCCTGCAGCTTCTCCCGGTCGTAGTCGGAGTCGGTGTTGTCCAACTCGGACTTGATCTGGTGGATCCGGCCCTTGATGTCGGCCTCGCTGCCGGCGCCCTCGACGATGGTGGTCTCGTCCTTGGTGACCACGACCTTGCGGGCCCGGCCGAGCAAGTCGAGCGTCACGTTCTCCAGCTTCAGGCCGACCTCCTCGGAAATGACCTGGCCGCCGGTGAGGATCGCCATGTCGGCGAGCATGGCCTTGCGCCGCTCACCGAAGCCGGGGGCCTTCACGGCCGAACTCTTGAACGTGCCCCGAATCTTGTTGACCACGAGGGTGGCCAGGGCCTCGCCCTCGATGTCCTCGGCCAGGATGAACCGCGGCCGGCTGGACTGCATGACCTTCTCCAGGATCGGAAGCAGGTCCCGCACCGCCGCGATCTTCGACGAGACGAACAGGATGTAGGGGTCGTCCAGGACTGACTCCATCCGGTCGGTGTCGGTCACGAAGTACGGCGAGATGTAGCCCTTGTCGAAGCGCATGCCCTCGACCAGCTCCATCTCCATGCCGAAGGTTTGCGACTCCTCGACGGTGATGACCCCGTCCTTGCCGACCTTGTCGATGGCCTCGGAGATCATCCCCCCGATCTCGGTGTCAGCCGCGGAGATCGATGCCACCTGGGCGATCTGCTCCTTGGTCTCGGTCTCCCGGGAGAGGTCCTTCAAGCTGGCGACGGCGGCCTCGACGGCCTCCTCGATGCCCCGCTTCAGACCCATCGGGTTGGCCCCCGCGGCCACGTTGCGCAGGCCCTCGCGGACCATGGCCCACGCCAGCACGGTGGCGGTGGTGGTGCCGTCACCGGCGACATCGTCGGTCTTCTTGGCGACCTCCTTCACCAGCTCGGCGCCGACCTTCTCGTAGGGATCCTCGAGCTCGATCTCCTTGGCGATCGACACCCCGTCGTTGGTGATCGTGGGGGCGCCCCACTTCTTCTCCAGCACCACGTTGCGGCCCTTCGGACCGAGGGTGACCCGCACGGCGTCGGCGAGCTGGTTCATTCCCCTCTCCAAGGCCCTGCGGGCGGTCTCGTCGTATGCAATCAGCTTGGGCATGCTGTCTTTGTTCCTCCGTTGGGCAGAGTTAGCACTCTCGATGTCTGAGTGCTAACAGTTAACCGCCTCGACGGCCTGAGCGCAACCAGCGATCCGGCATCGAGGAGCCGGGAACGCAAGCAAACGCTGCGGCCCCCGGCGCGGATCGGTACCCGCGAGGCGTGCCTCAGCCTCCAGCGACGGCAGGGACGATGGAGACCGTCTCGCCGGCTGCGACCGGAGTTGCCAAGCCACTCTTGAAGCGGATGTCCTCGTCTGCCACGAAGACGTTCACAAAGCGCCGGAGCGACCCCGAGTCGTCGAAAAGCCGCTGCTGGAATCCCGGATGGGCGGTCTCCAGGTTGGCCAGCACGTCGGCCACGGTGGCTCCGTCCACCCCGACTTCGCCCGCCCCGGCGGACAGCGTCCGCAGTTGGGTCGGGATGCGCACCTTGACCATCATCGATCTAGCCCCGCAGCCGCGAAGTCGTCCACGGTCGGTGCGATGGTCACCGTGGGGCGGCACCGGGAAGCCACGGCGTCGAGTGTCTTCAGCCCATTGCCAGTCACGTAGGCCACCACGCACTCGTCCCGCCGGACCACGCCCGCGGCCGCCAGCTTGGCCAGGACGGCGATGGTGACACCGCCCGCGGTCTCGGCGAAGACACCCTCGGTGCGAGCCAGGAGCCCGATGGCGTCGACCACCTCGGCGTCGCTGACCGAGGCCACGGCGCCGCCGGAGGAGCGAACCACGTCCAGGGCATACACGCCGTCGGCAGGATTGCCGATGGCGATGGACTTGGCGATGGTGTCGGCCTTGACCGGCTTCACGAAGTCGGCGCCGGTGGCGAAGGCGGTGGCGACAGGCGAGCAACCGTCGGCCTGGGCGCCCGAGATCCGCACCCGGGCCGAAGCACCGGAAGTGGTGGGAGCCGAGAGGAGGCCAACTTTTTCCAGCTCTTCAAAGCCTTTGGCGATCTTGCACAGTTGGCTCCCCGAGCCGATCGGGACCACGACATGGTCGGGCGCCCGCCACCCGAGCTGCTCGGCCACCTCGAACGCCAGGGTCTTCGACCCCTCGGCGTAGTAGGCCCGGACGTTGATGTTGGCGAAGGCCCAGTCGGACAACTCGGAGCTCAGCTCCGCGCAGAGACGGTTGACGTCGTCATAGCCGCCCTCGACGGCCACCACCTGGCCGCCGAAGACTGCCGTCATGATGACCTTGGCGGGCTCCAGGTTTGCGGGGATGAACACCACCGAGCGCATCCCCGCCCGGGCCGCGTGGGCGGCCACCGAGTTGGCCAAGTTGCCGGTGGAGGCGCAGGCGGCCACCTTGAACCCCAGCTCCCGGGCCTTGGTCAGCGCCACCGAGACCACCCGGTCCTTGAAGGAGCCGGTGGGATTGGTGGTGTCATTTTTGATCCACAGCTCGCCGAGACCGAGCTCGGCGGCCAACCGGTCGGCGCGCAGCAGGGGGGTCAGGCCGGCGCCGAGATCGACCGCACCCGGCGCCGAGGCGGGCAGCAGGTCTGCGTAACGCCAGATGCTCTTGGGGCCCGCGGCGATGCGTTTGCGGGTGGCGACGGCGGCGACGGCGGCGTAGTCGTAGACCACCTCGAGAGGGCCGAAGCACCACTCGCAGACGTGCAGGGCTTCTGGCGGATATCGGCGCGCGCATTCCCGGCAACGGAGTCCATCAACAAAGGGCAACTTATGTTCCTCCTCATCGAACCGGGCATTGGCACCTGGCCGGCCTTGCCGACTGGTTGCCGCGGCTTCAATGGGCCCGGGCCCTCGACCGCTCTGGATGACTGACCACCATGGTGGCGCATCGGCAGCTGGTTCGTCAAAGAGGTTGTGTACCCGCGCGCCCCCGGGGCCGTTACGGGAGCCGCTCTGCGCCTGCTACGGCTTGGTCAGGCGATTCGCGAGGACCTCCCGGATGCACGACAGCGGGTCGTCCACAGCCCGGGAGCGGCCGAAGGTTTCGACCAACGAGACGCACGGCACGGGTAGCTCGCCCGCTCGATCCCGGTCGATGTCGCCCGCGATGACAAGGACCGGTACGCCGATCTCCGCGGCCAGGGCCACCACACCGCCCACCGCTTTGCCATTGAAGGACTGCTCGTCGACCAGCCCCTCGCCGGTGACGACCAGGTCGGCACCCTCGATCTTTTCGGCCAGGTCGAGCGTGTCGGCCACCACCTCGAAGCCGGGCACCAGGGAGGCTCCGAGAGCGGCCAGGCCGCCCGCCAGCCCCCCGGCCGCCCCGGCGCCGGCCAGGGAGCGGACATCGACGCCGAAGTCGTGCTGGTACATCGTCGCCAGACCTTCCAGGCGTCGGGCCAGGAACTCGACCTGGGTCGGCGTGGCGCCCTTCTGGGGGCCGAACACGCCAGCCGCGTCCAGGAAGCGGGTCTGCACGTCACAGGCCACGACCAGCTCAACGCCGGCGAGGCGGCTGTGGGGTTCCAGGGCGCGAACGGCGCCCAGGCCGCCATCGGTGGTCGCCGAGCCCCCGACGCCGATGATCACCTGGCGGGCGCCCTCCTTGACCGCGGCCGCGATGAGCTGGCCGGTGCCCGCGGTGGAGGCGGCGACGGGGTCGTTGCCCTTGGAGCCGCCCACCAGGGCCAAACCCGAGGCCCTAGCCGTCTCCACGACGGCCGAGGTCCCATCCAGGCGCCATTGGGCGTTCACCGGCCGGCCCAGGGGATCGAGCACCTCGCTCGTCCGCCACCGGCCCCTCATGACCTCCAAAAGGCCCTCGCCGCCGTCGGCCACCGGGACCTGGTCGCAGTGCCAGCCTGCCGCCTCGGTCGCGGCCGCCACCGCCTCGGCGACCTGGCGGGCGGTAGCTGTCCCCCGGAACTTGTCAGGGGCGGCGACGAGACTTGGCATCGAACCCTATGGTGCCGCCCCGCAGCGGCTCGGGCGGTCCTCAGCCCGAGCCGGGGATCGTCAACCCGGCATTCCCAAGCCGAGCCAGCCCCCGAACGGTTGGTTGGCCTGGTTCTGCCAGGTCGTCAGCGTGTCGGACCCTGTGCTGCGGACGAAGACCTGCATGACGCCGCTGGCGCTCGTTACCGACGGTGCCGATGCGATCTGGCCGTCGACGCCGAGGTCCAGAAATGCCCCGAACACGGTGCCCTGGTTGGGCTCCCAGGCGGTGAGTAGGCGGTTGTCCATCGTTTGTACGAACACCTGCAAGGCGCCATTTGCCTGCACCGCGAGAGCGGGAGTGCTGGCCGCGACGTCTGGGACGCCCATGTCCGACCAGGGACCGAACGGCTGGCCTGGGCCCGGCTCCACAGCCTCGAACAGCCGGTGGTCGGTCGTCGCCACCACGATTGCGACGCCGCCACTGGCATTGATGCCAACCCCGGGATCGCCGCCGATGGAACCGTCGGCACCGAGGTCCAGCCAGCCTCCGAAGGGCTGGTTGGGACCAGATTGCCACGAGGTAAGAAGGCGGTCGTCGCTGGTGCGCACGAAAATCTGCTGGGTGCCGTTCGAGTTGACGACTACCTGGGGTGCGCCCGCCAGCGGGTTGGGCACTGGCAACGTCAGCCAGCCTCCGAAGGGCTGGTTGGCGCCAGGTTGCCACGACGTGAGGAGTCGGCCGTCGGTGCTCCTGGCGTAGACCTCCAAGCCGTGGTTGGCGTTGACTCCCTCCGCCGGGTCGGACGCGAACTGGCCGTCGAGCCCCAGGTCGAGCCAACCGCCGAAGGGCTGTGAGGGATCGGTTTCCCAGGAGGTCAGCAGCCGGTCGTCCTCTGTCCGGACGAACACCTCGGCCTCGTTCCCGCCAGCGCCAGCCGCAGGCGAGCCGGCTACCACGGCGGGCACGCCCATATCGAGCCACCCCCCGAAGGGCTGCTTGGCGGCAGGCTGCCACGTCGTCAAGAGGCGGCCGTCAGCGGTCGGGGCGAAGAGTTCCATGGCGCCGTTGGCCTTCGTCGCCACCGCGGGCCTGGCCGGGCGAGTCGACAACTGGGCTACCTCCGCTGCGGTAGCGATCAGGATGTGCGGATTGTCCGCCGGGTTCATCCAGGCTAGGACGGCGTCCAACTCGGCGTTCGGCAGGGCGATACACCCGGCGGTGACTCCCGATGACGTGTCGTCGTGCATGAATATCCCCGAACCGATGGGATCGGTCGTCGGTGGCGGGTTGTAGTTGATGACCGCGAAATGTTGGTATTGCTGCGTGAAGGTCCACAGCGCCTCACTCGCCGGGCCAAACGAAGGCGAGGTGCCACACGCGGCGTGCACGAACTGGTTGTACTGGGGGTTGCCGGAGTCCTCGTCCCACCAGTCACCGCACACAAGATTGTGGTAGCTGTAGGCCGGGTTCGGGTTCACCGTCGATATTCCATAGAACGTCGAAGTGAAGTCGAACAACCCGGTCGGTGTCGTCCCGTCCTTCTCCTGGCGGTGGTCCACCAGACCGTTTTCGCCCACCTCGGATCGGTACGGCATGGCGGGTTGCCCCGCCAGGGTCGCGGGCCGCCAGCAGCCATCTGAGCCCTTGTTCCAAGCGGTAAAGGTGGCCGCGGTTGACGTGTAGGATCCGATTTCGGTGATGAGCTGGGTGCCGCCGCCATCATTCGCCAGCAGGTTCGGGTCGGCGCCGAAGGTCCCAACGGAATTGGCGCCGCAGGTGTTGCCCGCCACGGGGACGCCGCCCGCGCCGGGCATGTTGATCGCCAAACCGGCGAGGACCATCACCATCGACCCGAATATCCGTCGCACCCTGCCCTCCCGACTGATTTGTCGCCCTGTGGTGCCGCTCCGGCGGTATCGGCTTCGGCGCGCGGTTGGGGACCCTAGCCGTTTTGACCAGCTTCACGTTCCCTCCGGTGGCGGCGCAGGCGACCACGATCGGCCAGCCGCTCAAGGGTGGCGGACATCGCGGTGGCCGTGCCTGGGTAGGGTCTTGGCCGGAATGGGTGTTTCCGGAGCGGCGCCGTCCGGCGTGACCAAGCTGGCGGTTCTGTCCAACCGCGGACCGGTCTCGTTTCGTCACAACGCCAGTGGCGGGCTAGAGGCGAGCCGGGCTAGCGGCGGGATGGTGGCCGTGGTCGGCCCTGGGGTCGCCGAGTACGACCCGTTGTGGCTGGCGACGGCGATCAGCGACGCCGACCGGGAAGCCACCGCCGGCGGGCACGTGGCAGCCGAGGGCTTCAGGATGCGCTACTTGCCAATCGACCAGCCCCGCTTCCGCCGGTACTACGACGTGATTGCCAACCAGACGCTGTGGTTCCTCCACCACGGGCTGTGGGACCTGCCGCGCCGGCCCCGCTTCGATCGCCATTGGCACCAGGCTTGGGACGACTTTGTGACCGTCAACCGCCAGTTCGCCCGGGTGGCGGCCGAAGAACTGGCGCCCGGGGCGACCGCCCTGATCCACGACTATCAGCTGTCGCTGGTGGGGGCGGAGCTGGCTCGACTCCGCCCTGACGTCGCCAGCTGCGCCTTCGTGCATACCCCCTGGTGCCACCCCGAGGAGCTCGACGTGCTCCCCGGCCCCATCGGCGACGACCTGCTCGCCGGTTTTGCGGGCGCCGGGGCCTGCGGCTTCCACTCCCACCGTTGGGCTGGCGCCTTCGAGGCGTGCTGCGTCCGGAGAGGAATCGCACTCCCCGAGGTGTTTGTCTCCCCGGCGGCCGTCGACACCGTCCAGCTGACCGCGGTCGCCGAGTCCGACGCCTGCGGGCGGGAGCTCGATCGCCTGGAGCAACAGATCGGTGATCGCCGGCTGATCGTGCGGACCGATCGCATCGAGCTGTCGAAGAACGTGCTGCGAGGATTCCACGCCTTCGACGAGTTGCTGACCGTCGAGCCCGCGTGGCGGGGCCGGGTCACCTTCGCGGCCTTCGTCTACCCCTCCCGCGAGGGCCTCGCCGAGTATCTCGGGTACCGGCACGAAGTCGAGGCCCTGGCTCAGGCCATCAACGCCAAGTGGGCCAGCGCGGATTGGACACCGATCCTGCTGAAGCTGGACGACAACTACTCGCGATCGATCGCCGCCCTACGCCGTTACGACGTGCTGCTGGTGAACCCGGTTCGAGACGGGCTGAACCTGGTGTCCAAGGAGGGCCCGCTCGTCAACGAACGCGATGGAGTTCTTCTGTTGTCCCCGGGCGCTGGCTCGTGGGACGAACTCGGTGCCCACGCCGTGGAGACGCACCCCTTTGACGTGACGGGCACCGCCGAGGCCTTGGATATGGCACTCACCATGCCTGCCGAGGAGCGAGCCGAACGCAGCCAGGCGTTGCGCAAAGCGGCCACTGCGCACACGCCAGTCGAGTGGTTCGCCGACCAGCTCGACCGGGCTCGCCGGCCGAGGAGCGGCTGAGCGGCGGCCCTCGTTGGGCCTCAGCAGTGGCCGGAGCGCGGCGGCTCCGGGATGAGCTGGCCGAGCCAGGCCAGCGCCCCCTCGGGGCCGTCGACGACCACGTCGGCTTGTTCGAGAACCGCGGCCGGTGATTCCGCGCTGCGCACCGCCACTGAAATGGTGGCCACCGAGCCTGCCGGCAGCTCGCGGAGGGCTGCGAAGGCGGCAAGATCGCCGAGATCGTCACCGAGGTAACAGACCGCCGCCAGACCGGCCGCCAGCTCGGTCACAACGCGGCCCTTGTCGGCCGGCACCGGCGGCAGCAGCTCCACCGTCATCTTGCCGAGCTGCAACCGGAGTCCCCGCCGGCGCGATTGATCGGCCGCCCACTCCTCGATCCAGGCGGCGTGCGCAGGCGCCCGGCGGGCATGCAACGCGACCGTGAGGCCCTTCCGTTCGACGTACACGCCGGCAGGGACCTCGGCCTCAGCCGCTGCCGACACGTCTTGCACTGCCTGACGCCACCGATCGACCTCCGGGGCGACCCAGAAGGTGCCCCCCTCCAGTCTTTCAAGGCCATAGAGCCCGACCAGCACCACCCCCGGCAGGGGCCCGAGTTGCTCATCGAGGAAGGCCACTGGACGGCCCGATATGACAGCGACCGTGCGATATCGGCGGGCCAGGGCGCAAAGTCGCTCGGCGGCCCCGGTCAGCGCCTCAGCCGAGTCGGGATCCTCGACAATCGGCGACAGCGTTCCGTCGAAATCACAGAGCACCCCAGCCGTCGCCGGGGCCGCCATCCACGGCGCCAGCCGGCGGTCGAGGGTCACAGGAGGCGTCTCAGGTGGTCGAGGTGGTGCTGGCGGTGGTGTTCAAGTTTGGACCTACGACCACAAGGACGTTGGCCGTACCGAGCGTCGGCACCGGGCTCGGGGTGGGCATGGCGCTGACCGCGCTGGCGGCCAGGCCCAGCTTGGTGGCCAAAGCCGCGGCGTCGCTGCCGTACCCGGGCTCGAAGTAGACCATGGACGTTGTGACATGCGCCGACGTGTCGGTCGGCGTCAAGGTGGTGTAACCCTTGGCTCGCAGCGACTCACTGACCTGGCTGGCCAGGCCGGCGGCGGTGGTGCCGTTGGCGACCAGGACTTTGACGTCCTTCGGGGCCTTGGTGGTCGATGTGGTGGCCGAGCCGCTGGCGGGGAGGCTGACCGTCGATGCCGACGCCCGGCCGCCGCTCTGGCTCGGGAGGGTCAGGACGGTCGGGAGCGAAGCCTGGGGGACAGTTCCAGCGCCGACGGAGTCGCTCACGCCCCCCGGCACCCGATGCAGCAGCAGGAATCCGATGATGAAGGCCACCCCGATCAGCACGGCCGCCCGGCCAGCTTGGATGCCCGCGGACCGGCTGAATGAACCGTCCTCCGCGGCGTGGCTTCCAGGACTCACCGGACCGGTGGCCCCCCGGCAGAGCGACCTTCGAAACGAGCCCGCCGTCGACGGTCTCTGACCCGCCGCAGGCGGCGAACGACCAAGGGGTCATAGGCGACGGCGTCGGCAGAATCGATCAGTAACGCGAGCAGCTGGTAATAGCGGGTGGGCGACAGCTGAAAGCGGTGGCGGATGGCGCCTTCCTTGGGACCGGGTTCGGTCCACCACATTCGCTCGAAATCGAGGATGGCGCGATCACGCTCCGACAAGCCCACTGAGCCACCCTGCCACTGCGCGGCGGTCGGATCAAGCATCCTCGACCCCTGCGGGTGCCTACGGGCTCCGATACTGCGGTTCTAGTCGCCCACGAGCACCCGCGGCCCGGCTACTGAGACAGCTGAGAGACCTCCAGCTGGGCCACGTTCTCGGCGGCCGACACCTTGCCCGAGTCGGCCACCAACTTCGAGATGGCCTGAGACTGGCCGCTGCCGCTCGCCGAGCTCAGCCCCATGAGGTCGCCGATGACGGCGTTCATGCCGCTGACGACGTTGTTCAAGTCCGACCTCAATGCCGCTGGGCCAGAGATGCCTTGGAGGGCCTTGACTGATTTGTTCAAGGCTGACTCGGCGGGGGGTAGTGAGGGTTGGAGGTCTGCTTTGCCGCCGCTGGAGACCTGGAGGGCTTGGGCCACCACCTGGGAAAGCGCCGCGTTGGCTGGCTGCACCGCGTCCTGAAGCCGCTGGTTGAGCGACACCGCGGCCCCCTGGGACAGCGTCGTCACCGTGTGCGACCCGCCCTTTGCTTTGCCGCCGCTGTTGCAGCCTGAGACCACGACCGCGATGGCCACGGCGGCGGCGATCAGCGAAGTGATCCGCGGCATGTGGATTCCCCCTGAGACGGCCTCAACGCGGCATGTTGGCAGCCACTGACGGTAGAGACTAGACGGCGGGCTTCCGTCTGCCCCAAGTCGCCCAGGGCCTCTGAGGTGGCGCCGTCACCTACCATTGCCGGTGGTCCCGTCCAGCCGGCGAGCGCGCCTGTCGGGGCGGCCCGCCCGTGCAGCCGGCGCCCGAGTAGCTCAGTTCGGCAGAGCAGGCGCCTTGTAAGCGTCAGGTCGTCGGTTCGAATCCGACCTCGGGCTCGGGTCGGGTGGGGTCTTCGTCAAGCCCGCCGCGTCCGCCTGATTCTGACGCTAGCTGGCTGGCGACGCGGGGTATGACAGGGCTGAACCGAACCGGACGCGAATGGAGGTCCGCATGATGGCCACCGGACACCTCCACCGCGCAGGGGTCAAGCAGTACCGCAAGGCCCTGCGTACCGCCCTGCGTGGGGAAACCAAGGCCTATGGGTTCGCCCTGATCATCTGGGGCAATGGAGCGCTCGCGATCAACGAGCACGGGGTCCCCGACGCCGCCGCCGCCATCGCCTACATCGGCGGGGCCCTGGCGGCGATGGCGCTGGTGTTGCTGATCGCTTTCGACGGCCCCGCCCGCCCCGTCGGAGGTTTGCCTTCCCAGCACATCGGCCTCGGGGGGATCCACGTGATCGCGGTTCCCGTTGCGATCGCCGTTGGTTGGTGCCTGTCTGCGGTCATCGACTCCTCGTGGCTGGCCTTTCTCGCTTCGAGCTTCGGGGCGGTGACGGCGTACCAACTGCTCCTCGGGCTCGAGGTGGCCATGTTTCCGACTGCGGCGGTGCCGCCAGATCGCGCCGAACACCCGTGACCGCATACCCCTGGGCGACCAGTCTCGACCGCTTCAGCGCTGTCCCCAGCGGGTACAAACAGCCCATGACGGTGGTCGGCGACATGATGATGTGCCCTTGACTCGCCTGACTCGCCTGACTCGCCCGACCCGCCGATGACCGTTTTCCTCGGAACGTCGGGCTGGCATTATGACCATTGGAAGCACCTCTTCTACCCCGACGGCGTGCGGCCTCCCCAGTGGCTCGGCTACTACAGCAAGCGTTTCCAGACGGTCGAGTTGAACAACGCCTTCTACCGTCTGCCGAGCGTCGAGGCATTCCAGACGTGGGCGACTCAGGTTCCGGAGGACTTCGTGGTCGCCGTCAAGGCAAGCCGCTATCTGACGCACGTCAAACGGCTCCGAGATCCGAGCGAGCCGGTCGAACGCCTCCTCACCGCGGCTCGAGGTCTCGGCCCGCGGCTCGGTCCGGTGCTCTTGCAGTTGCCTCCCAACCTGCGAGCCGATCCGGGCGTCTTGACGGCCGCATTGCGAGCCTTTCCTTCGGACGTGCGCGTCGCGGTCGAGTCTCGGCATCCGAGCTGGCATGACGACAAGGTGCGAAGGGTTCTCAAGGACTGTGGCGCCGCCTGGGTGTGGGTCGATCCCAGCGACGCCGGCCGGCCTCGATGGCGAACAGCCGCCTGGGGCTACGTCCGCTTCCACCGGGGCCAGTCGGCGCCCCAGCCGTGCTACGGGCGTTCGCCGCTGGAGACCTGGGCCAAGCATCTGGCCACGGCTTGGTCGGCTGAGGACGATCTCTACTGCTACTTCAACAACGACACCAACGGTTGTGCCCCGCGCGATGCTCGCCGCTTTGGCGCCGCGCTCATCCGAGCGGGACTCCGCCCCTCGCGGGTCCCCGGCCGGAGGGAAACACCGGTGGCCGGTAAGTAGCCGACGAAACCACCGCCATCGCAGACAAGCCCTTGGCGGGAGCGGTTTAGGCGTGCAATTGCCGCCAGTCCTTTTCCGACACGTCGACGTCGAACTTCTTCGCGGCCGCCAATATCCGGGTCCAGGCCTGATCACGCTCCTTCTCCGTGACGCCCTCCACCTGGTTGAACCGGGCGATGGCGTTGCGAACGTGGCTGGCGTCGCCGAGCGGCTCCTTCCGCTCCTTCGGGAAGGCGAATTCGCTCTCGCCCATCCGGTTTTCTTCGGCCGAACTCAAGCCAGGAGACTGCTTGGGGATGTCTTTTCCATGGGCGCGCTGGCTTTGCACCGAACGCGCTTTGTCCAGGTTCTTGCGGGCAGCATCCTTCTGACGTTGTGTAGCCATATTCCATTTCTACCCGTTTGTCTGCACTGGTGAACAGTGGTGGCAGCCACGGAAATTTCCTACTGGCTATCGTCCCTCGTCGATGCATCCCAACGTGGCGATGGTGATCCGAGCGGGGCGAAACCTGGGTCTCGATGTAGTCGCACACGAGTTCCCCCAAAGCACACGGACCGCCGCCGAGGCCGCCGCTGCCATCGGGGTCGAACCGGCCCAGATCGTGAAATCTCTGGTCTTCGTGGTCGACGACGACCCGGTGATCGCCTTGATTGGCGGAGACCGGCGCCTCGATGAGACCAAGTTGGCCGCTGCCGCCGGTGGCCAGCGCTGCCGGCGACCCGGCGCCGATGAAGTTCGATCCGTCACCGGCTTTGCGGTGGGCGGCATACCGCCCTTTGGCCACGCCGTTGCCTTGCGGTCCTTCGTCGACAGAGCCCTGCTGGAACACCCAGAGGTCTGGGCCGCGGCGGGCACCCCCCACGTCAACTTCCCCATCAACCCTCGGCGGCTGGCCGCCGCCACCAAGGCAGTGGCGACTGACCTGGCGGCCGACGTGGCGCCCGAGGCTTGACAGGCGGACCTGGCGGCGGACGGGCGGCCGACGCTTCACAGGCGGAGGTCGCGGCGGAGGCCGGGAGGCGAATGCCGCGGCTGGGACCTGAAGGGTCCCGAGCGGCTGCCTACTGCTTCAGCGTCGCCACCCCGCCGCGAGGTCGCTGCAGACCACGCAAACGGGAAGCTTGCTCGGATCCCTGTGCGGGTGAAACAAAGTGCCGCACAGCGCCTTCACGGCCCGCCCCTCGCGCCGGGCGGCGACCAACTCGTCGTTCCGGGCATAGTGCGCCAGGTCCGAGGGCTCACCGGAGGTCGCATCCGGCACCTCGGTGGTCGGGGTGGGATCGGTCATCGTCACCCATTGTGGCCCGGCGACCGCCGAGCGCGGCTGACCTCGAAGCAGGCGATCGCCCCGGCGGCAGCGACGTTCAACGATGCGATCGGCCCCACCTGGGGGATTGACACCAGGAGCTGGCACCGAAGCCGGGTCAATCGGGAGAGGCCGGCACCCTCGGCACCGAGGACGACGGCGACGGGCTCGGTGGCCACGCTGAGACCCCACAATGGCTGGGTTGCGCCGCCATCGAGACCCACCGTCCACACTCCCGCCTCCGCCAGGCGAGAAAGGGCCACAGGAATGCCCGCCACCAACGCCAATGGGAGGTGTTCGATGGCACCAGCCGCCGACTTGGCAGCCGTAGCGGTGATATGAGCCGATCGGTGCCTCGGCAGGACGGCCCCGGTGGCACCGGCGCACAAGGCGCTTCGCAAGAGGGCGCCGAGATTCTGGGGGTCGGTGACCCCGTCGAACACCACCAGAAACGGGTGCCCACCGCCGGGGCCGGGCGCGCCAAGTTCGTCGAGGTCCCGCTCCCGCAGCGGCGCCGCGTGGGCGATGACTCCTTGGGGGGCGTCCGTGGCGGCCATCTGACGCAGCCGGGCGTTGTCGACACGGTCCAGAGGAACGGCCGCCTCGGCGGCGAAGTCGGCGATCTCGTCGAGTATGGCGGCCCGCTCGAGACCCTCTGCCATCCACAGGTGGTGAACCGCACGCTTCCGGGCGGCCAACAACTCGCGCACCGCGTGGCGGCCCTCGACAACCTCACCGCCAAGACTGGGCGAGGCCGAACGTCGAGCTCGCGGGGCGCCCGATCGCCGGTCGGAAGTCACGCCCGCCTGACCGGCGACGCGCTGGCCCGGCTACGGCAGGGCGTCGTTGAGCTTCTTCTCGGCCTCGGCTTCGCTGACGCCGATGGCGAAGGTCAACTCCGACACGAGGATCTGGCGAGCACGGTTGAGCATGCGCTTCTCGCCCGCGGATAGCCCCTTGTCCTTGTCCCGAATGGAGAGATTCCGCACCACCTCGGCGACTTGGTAGATGTCGCCCGACTTGAGCTTCTCGACGTGGTTCTTGTAGCGCCGCGACCAGTTGGTCGGCATCCGCGCTTCCTTCTTGCGAAGGACGGCGAAGACCTCCTCGACCTCCTCGTCGTTGATGACCTCGCGCAGGCCGACCTCGTCGGTGTTGTCTGTCGGCACCATCAAGGTGAGGTCGCCGTAGGCTAGCCGAAGAACCAGATACTCCCGGGTCTCCCCGAACACTTCCTTCAGTTCTCGGCGCTCGACTACGGCTGCCCCATGATGGGGATAGACGACCTTGTCACCGACGTCAAATGTCATGAAGCTCCCAAGGAACGGCCGCGGCAGGCTCCATTCCAGGGTACGGGCTAACAGGGGTGCTGGCCAACCCGCCGAGCAGCGAATTTGCGTCGTTTGCCTACCGATCCGGCCTGTTGTGCTTGAAGGTGCCTATTTCGTGTGCCGACGATGTGGCGCACCGAAGTACCGTTGCCGCTGGCATGGACGACGCCGCGTTGCTGTCGCACTCCGAGTTCTTCGCCGACCTTGACGACAGAGAGTTGGCCGGCGTGCTGGCCGTGGCCCATGGCGTGCAACTGAGCCGCAACGAGGTCCTGTTCAACGAGGGAGACCCGGCCGGGGCCCTCTATGGCGTGCGCAGTGGCCGGGTGGCCATCAGCCTGCGCTCGCTCGATGGACGTGAGTCGTTGCTGGCCCTTATGGAGCCGGGCGACCTGTTCGGCGACATGCCGTTGTTCGACGGCCAGCCCCGGTCGGCCCAGGCGCGAGCGCTCGAGGCCTCCGACCTGCTGTACGTCCCCTACCCCGCCCTCCGCCGGGTGCTCGAAAACCGACCGGCCCTGTTGTGGAACGTCGTGGCGACGCTCTCCCGGCGACTGCGTTCGACCGACGCGGCGCTGGCCGACTCGATGTTCCTGGATGTCCCTGGGCGTACCGCCAAGCGACTGCTGGAGCTGGCCGGCAACGCCGACTCCTTTGCCCTGCCGATCACCCAGGAGGAGCTTGCGGCGCTCGTGGGCGCCTCCCGGGAGCGGGTCAACAAGGCCATCGCGGCCTTCGTCCACCTCGGTTGGCTGGCCCAGTCGGACAAGCAGTACCGCATCGCCGACCGAGCGGAGCTAGCCCGCCGGGCCCGCTGACCCGCCGGCCCCCTTGACCGACCGGGCTCAGGCGAGAAACGCGATCGCCCGAGCCCACGCGTCGGCGGCATCGGCCGCCCGGTGGCTGGGCCGTGCCGGGTCGTGCACGAAGCCGTGCTCGCCCTCAGGGTAGAACGCGATCTCGGCCCTGTCGCCGAGCGCCCGCAGCTTGGCGACGTCCTCCGGCGGCACCAGGGCGTCGCGACCTCCGATGACTGCGAGCACCTTGGTCGGCGACGGCCGAGCGAGCCAGTCGAGCGGCTCGCCAGTGCCCTCGGCCCGCCACTCCTTGGGGACCGTGAGCATGCCGTAGAAGGCCACCGCCCGGTCGAAGCGGCCCAGGCCAGCAGCCTTCAAGGTGTACATGCCACCCATACAGAACCCGAGGATGCCGATCCGATCGAGGGCCACTTCGGCCGCCAGCCGGTCGGCCGCCGCCACGATGTCGCCCAACCGCTGGTCGTCGCTGACCTGGGGCATGTAGCCGAAGCGCTGGTCGAGGGTGAAGTCCTCGTGGCCTGGGAATGGCTCGGGAGCGCACACCGCCCAGGCGTGCTCGCGCGCAAGGCGGGCGCAGAGGTCGTCGAACAGCGGTCGTAGCCCCATCACGTCGGGCACCAGGACCAGCCCCCGCGCGGGCGACCCGGGCGGCAGCGCCAGCTCGGCGGGTGCCCCAGATGTCAGAGAGATGCGCATCGCCGTTCAGCCCAGGCGCTCGAGCACGCTGCTCTCGACCAGGCGAGCCAGCCCCTCCTTGATCGACCGAGCCCGGGTCTCGCCGACCCCTTCGACCTCGTCGAGGTCCTCCATCGACGCCCGGAGGATCTTGGGCAGGGTTCCGAAACGCTCGACCAGGTGGCCGAGGACGCTTTCGGGAAGGCGGGGCACCTTGGAAAGGAGGCGGTAGCCCCGGGGCTGGATGCCGGCGTCGAGCGCCGGGTCGGCCCGGCCGGTAAGCACCGAGGCCACCTCCCGCAGGTCGAGCAGCCGTTCGGTCGAAAGCCCCGCCAGCCGTGCAACGACGTCGTCAGCGCGGGCCTGGGTCGGGTTGCGGCTGTAGTCCCGGACGACCGCTCGCCTTTCGTCGTCGACGCCGGCCATCATCTCCTCCAGCTGCAAGACGATCAACAGGCCGTCGACGCCCAGTTCGACGACGAAGCCGTCGATCTCCTCGGCGATACGCCGGACCATCTCGGCTCGCTGGAGCAGGGTGACCACGTCGCGCACCGTGACGAGGTCCTCAACCTCCAGCTGGGTCAGCGTCCCGGCCACCGCATCCATCCGCTGCTTGTAGCGCTCCAGGGTCTGTAGGGCCACGTTGGAGCGGGCGATCAGCCGGGGCACCGCCTCCAGCAGGTGGCGCTCGTTGTTGCGGTACACCGAGATCACCGCCCGGTCCTCGGACACCGAGATCACGGGCACATCAATGGACCGAGCCACCCGCTCGGCGGTGCGGTGCCGCGTCCCTGTCTCCGAGGTGGGAACGGACGGGTCGGGCACCAGGTGGACGTTCGCCCGGGCAATGCGGTTGGCGGAGGCCGACAGGATGATGGCGCCGTCCATCTTGGCCAGCTCCGAGAGCCGCGGGGGACTGAATTCGGCGTCCAGCAGGAACCCCCCCGAGCAGATGTTCAACACGTCGGGGCCATCCCCGACGACGATCAGGGCACCCATGCTGGCCTGCAGGATCCGGTCCACTCCGTCCCGCAAGGGCCGGCCGGGCGCGACGGCCGACAGGGCATCGATCATGGCGGCTTTGGTCCGGGGAGCCATCACAGCTATGGTACCGGCCGCCCTACCGGGCTCACCGGGCTGCGGTTCCCGTCGCCACCGGCCAGGCCCGAGGTTCGGGGCCGGGAGGGCGGAGGTTGGGGCGGGAGGGCGGCGGCTCGGGCTGCCCGGGCGGCGCCGCCGGGAGCCCCAGCTTGCTCAAGGCCTCGACCACGCTGCCCACTGGGATGAGGGATAACGGGCAGTCCGGAATATCCGTCGATTGGGCGACAACGGCCCGGTGAAATCCCAACCGGGCGGCTTCCACCAGCCGGCGCTGGGTGTGCGCCACCTGGCGCACCTCCCCTGCCAGGCCGATCTCGCCACAGGCCACCAGGTCGGGTGGCAACGGGATCCCTCGGGCTGCCGAGGCGAGGGCCAGAATGGTGGCCAGGTCGGCGCCGGGCTCCGCCACTCGCACGCCGCCGACGGCCGAGGCATACAGCTCCCGGTGCCCGACCTTGTAGCCGGCCCGCTCGTCCAGGACGGCGGCCAGCAGCGCCAGCCGCCCGGCATCCAGGCCAGACGCCGACCGTCGGGGGACCGGTGGCTCGCAACGGGTGACCAGTGCCTGGATCTCCACCAGGACCGGCCGGTGGCCTTCCATTGCCGGAAAAACCGCCGACCCCGACGCCTCCGCTCGCCGGTCGCCAAGGAACAGCCGGCCGGGGTCGGGCACGTCCTGCAGGCCGCCGTCGGTCATCTCGAACAACCCGAGTTCACCAGTGGGCCCGAAACGGTGCTTGACCGCCCGCAGCAGTCGCAGGGCATGGTGGCGCTCGCCCTCGAAGGTCAAGACGGTGTCGACCAGGTGCTCCAACACCCGCGGCCCGGCCAGGGCACCGTCCTTGGTGACGTGGCCCACCAGAACGGTGGCCATCCCCCTCGACTTGCTGGCCTCGACGACGCGAGCGGCACAGGCGCGCACCTGGCCCATGGAACCGGGGCTCGACTCGACCTCCGGATCGGCCACGGTCTGGATGGAGTCCACCACCAGCACGTCAGGATCGAGCGAGTCGACCGCGGCCAGGATCCCGGCCATCGAGGTCTCGGAGACGACCCACACTCCCGCGGGGAGGGTCCCGAGCCGCAGTGCCCGGCGCTTCACCTGGGGGACCGACTCCTCGGCGCAGACCAGGAGGCAGGACAACCCGCCATCAGCCATCCGGGTGGCCGCCTGGAGCAGCAACGTCGACTTGCCGATGCCCGGCTCGCCCCCGACCAAGGTGACCGACCCGGGCACCAGCCCGCCGCTCAACACCCGGTCCAGTTCGCCCACTCCCGTGGGGCGCGGGGCGGCGCCATCGGCATCAACCTCGGCCAGCGGGATCGGACCCTCGGCCGGTCTGCCGGTGGTCCCCGGACGCCGCGCCGAGCCCCGACCTGCCGCCGAGCCGGCACCCACTACGAGTTCCTCCACCAGCGACGACCACTGTCCACAGGTGCCGCAACGGCCGGTCCAGCGGGGAGCGGTGGCGCCGCACTCGCCGCAACGGAAGATTGGTCGAGCCCGAGTCACCGTGCCGATGGTACGGAGGGGGTGGGACCGTTAACCGGCTTCACCGGCCGCAGCCGTGGCCGCCGCCGACTTCGGTTCTTAGGGGCCCGGCCGGGACGCTGCCGCCGGCGCCGACGGATCAACAGGACCATTCCGACGACCAGCGCCACCAGCAGCACGAAGGCGGCAACTGCGGCGATGACGATGTGGGCCACGTTCGCTGCCTGCGAGGACGCCATGACGACGGTGCGCTTCCCGAGGGGCAGCTTCCACTGGGCCTCGGAGCCCGGCGGGCCGGCACCCGGCGGGCCGGCGCCCGGCGGGACGGGGGCGTTGGACATCACCTTCCCGGGGAGCCGGGCGACCAGCTGGAAGCTGATCAGGTTGTCGAGGTCGATGCCGGCGTCATTTTTCAGCGCCGCCGGGTCGATCCCGAAGTTGGCCGAACCGCCCAGCGTCTGGCGCAGCTGCGCGTCGCCGAAACAGTCCAGCCCGCAGGTCAGGTCAACAGAGCCTTTGAAGGTGGTGGACGACTTGAACAGGCTCCGGCGGCTGACCAGCGAAAGGCCGCGGAAGGGTCCGGCGGTGCCGGACAGCTGAGCAAAGAGAGCCTTGGCCTGCGTAGGGTTGGAAAAGGACCGGGCGGCGATGAACGTAACGGCACCGTTCGCCGAGGTGTTTGGCCCGGTGACCGACCAGCCAGCCTTGACCAGGTCGGAGAACTGCACGTCCGAGGCGTAGGCCGCGGCCTCCCGGTCGAGGGTGGCGGTAACGGTGATCGATCCGGCGCCACTTAGATTGGCGTCTACCGCGACCTGCACGGTGGCCTGACACGCGGCCAGGCACAGGCCCACCACGAGCAGGACCACCGTGGCTGTGATGGAACGCGTCAGGCGGCCGCGCCCGCGCAGCCGCGCCACGGGTAAAGGGGATCGAGGGACCGGGGATACCGAGCGGTTCCCCTTTTTCCCGGGCCTTACTCTCCTGACCCGGCCCCTGCGAGAGCGACCGGGGGCGGCTCGA
>JBOGGN010000283.1:0-2543 GCA_050744165.1 Acidimicrobiales bacterium
CTCCTTCGGGCGGCGGCGACGGCGGCACCACCGCCTACCCTGATACCCCACAGGCAGGCGCCAACCGCCACCGCGGCCACGACCGGCAGGCCGATCACCGCCGCGGCCACGGTCCCCCCGCCGGCCAGGACCAGCGCCGTCGGCGAGATGGCGGCCTTGGCGGCGGCGGGAGCGGGCGCCGGAAGGTGCCGGTCAAAAGGCGCCGGAGTGGGCAGCATCACTTCCAGCGTAGGGTCCGAGGGGCGGTAGCTACTTGCGGGTGCTGCCGCGTCAGCCGTCGGAGTCTGGGGCGAGCGCGGCGGCCGGAGAGTGTTGGGCGTCAGCCGTCGGAGTCTGGGGCGAGCGCTGCGGCCGGGAGGGCGTTGGCCGCCGGAGTGCCCGTCAAGGTGGTTTGCGGGTGTACCGGGAGGACCACCGGCGGGTGGGGCGCCTGGTGGAAGTCGAAGTCGTTCAACAGATTGCCGAGGATCGAGGCGTCCTCGCGGACGTCGGGACGCGGGTCGGGCCGGCCATCGGTGGCGGGGTCGAGCCGCTGGCCGCCGAGGAAGTCGTCTTCGATGAACTTGTCGTAGGCGTCGAAGCTGAGGACCTGGTGGTCGACGTAGCCCGGGCGGGCGTAGGGGCTGATGACGATGCCGGGCACTCGGAGGCCGTAGCCGTTCTCGTCGATTGAGGGAGGCGCCACGTGGTCGTAAAAGCCGCCCCAGTCGTCCCAGGTCAGAAAGATCGCGGTCGAGTCCCAGTCAGGGCTGTGCATCACGGCATTGACGAGGCTGGTGACGTAGCTCTGGCCGAAGCTCACTGGCGACGGCGGGTGCTCGCTCACCGCCCCAGAGGGCACGACCCACGACACCGACGGCAACGTGCCCGAGGCAGCGGCGGCGTAGAACTTGTCGACCGACTGGATGTTGCCCAGCTGGCCGTCCTCTCGAACCGTGTCGAAATCCGGCAGCGGATTCCAGATCCCCGGCGTCGACGCGTTCTGCTTGACCGGGCCGCAGGAGAGGGCGGCGTCGTTCTCGCAGTCGGGCTCGGTGCCCGACACCACGTAGTAGCCCCAGCTGACACCGCTGCGATGCAGCAAATAGGTGAGGTCGGTCCAGGCGTAGATCGGCGCCTTGGCCGTGGCCTTGGTCGTGTTGGCCTTGGTCGTGTTGGCCTTGCCCGGCGTGCCAGGGTTCTGGAGCGCGTTGGTGCAGCTGGCGGGGTTGTCGTGCTCGGTGCAGTGGGCCGACCACTCGGACACCGTGAACAGGTGGGCGGGCAGGCTCCACGAGGCGTTTGGCTCGAACATGTGGTCCTGGAGGACGAAGTCCTGGGCGTAGGTCCAGTAGTTGGGGATGTCGGTCTGGGTGTGGTAGCCCATCACGTCTGGGGTGCCCGAGCCGGCGCAGGCGGGATTGTTGGGGTCGGCGCAGCCCTTCTTGGCCTTGGCAACCTCGCTGACGAAGCCGTCCATCTTGCCGCCATCGATGTCGGCGGTGGCATTGGCCTGCCCATGAGGGCCGCCGCCGTTGACGTCGGCATGGTCCACGTAGGGTTTGTCGCACCCCGTGGCGGTGGGCACGCAGACGGTGGGCACGCCGTTGCTAATCGGGATGCCGTCGGCGCCAGGGAAGGTGCCGAAGTAGGAGTCGAACGACCGGTTCTCCTGCATGATCACCACGATGTGCTTGATCTTGCCGATTCCAGCAGCGGCGGCAGAGGGCGATGGGCCCGAGATCGCCGGGTTCGACACCGAGGGGCTGGACGTGGTCGGCGACGAGCTTGGCGTACTTCCCGAACAGCCGACCGCCACTAGGGCGACGGCGCATGCGAGTGCGCAGGTCCGGCGGGTCGGCAGGTGATGGGGCGAAAGGGGCACGGCGACCTCCGGTGGACTTGTTCCTCGCGACTCTGCGACCGAGGTGTGGGAAGCCGATGGTCAAACTGTTAGGAAGGTATGTTGCGCCGCGTCCCTCAGGTATCTGGAGGCGGGGGATTCCTGTTCACGAACCAGGCGGCGCCAGGAGTTCGTCGAGCAAGTTTTGGACTCGCCGCTCGATGTCGTCGACGATTGGGCGGACGGCGTCGACCTCCAGCCCGGCGGGGTCGGCAACGGGCCAGTCGAGGTAGCGCTTGCCGGGGTAGAACGGGCAGGCGTCGCCGCAGCCCATGGTCACCACCACGTCGGCGGCGGCGGCCATCTGGTCGGTCAGTGGTTTGGGGAACTCACGGGATGCGTCCAAACCTCGTTCCTCGAGCACTCGGGTGACGGCGGGGTTGACGGCTTGTCCGGGCTCGGAACCGGCCGACATGACCGTGACCCGCCCGGCGGCGTAGTGGTCGAGCAGTACCCGGGCGGCGACGCTGCGCCCCGCGTTGTGGATGCACAGGAACAGGACGACCGGTGTGCTCACCGCTGGCCCTCCGCGGCGTGCGGCACGACGACCTCGGCTGCGGAGGCGCCCACGTGCGGGTAGAGCACCGCCACGGCGCCCACCGCCAGGGCGCCCCCGATCAGTTGCATGACGACGAACATGGGTGACGACGACGGCCGGATC
>JBOGGN010000284.1:0-6637 GCA_050744165.1 Acidimicrobiales bacterium
CCGCCGCCCATGTCGGCGTAGCCGGGGCGGGGCCCGTGCCGCTGCGGGCCGCGGGCGCCGAGGCGGTGCTTGTGGGCGCCGAACCCACCGCCAAGGCCGTCGAGGCTGCCGCCCAGGCAGCGGGCACCGAAGCCGACCCGCTACCGGAGGACCATGCTTCGGTGGAGTACCGCCGCCACGTGGTCGTGGAGCTGGTGCGCCGGGCGCTGACCCAGGCGGTGGCGGCCTGATGCAGGTGTCGATGACCGTCAACGGCCGTCGCCGCGCCGTCGACGCCGAGGACCGGGACACCCTGGCCGAGATCCTCCGCGACCAGCTTGGGCTCACGGGCACCAAGCTGGGCTGCGAGCAGGGCGTCTGCGGCAGCTGCACCGTCTTGGTCGACGGGCAGCCGGTGCGCTCGTGTCTCATGCTTGGTGCCCAGGCCGAGGGCTGCGCCGTGCGCACCGTTGAAGACCTGGCCGCTGACGCACCGCTGCCGGCGGCGCTCGGGGAGGAGGGCATGCGAGCGACCGGAGCGGAGGCCTCGCTCGACGGGCTCGATGAACTCCAGCGGGCGTTCTCCCTGGGACACGGGCTGCAGTGTGGCTACTGCACCCCCGGGTTTCTCATGCTGCTGACGGCGGCGCTAGCCGAGGATCCCGACCTGGACCGTCATCCCGACCGGCTCGACGAGTGGCTGTCGTCCAACCTGTGCCGTTGCACAGGCTACGTCGGCATCCGTCGCGCCGTCGCCCGGGTGTGCGCCCAGCGCCGCACGGCACAGCCTGAGCACTGAATCCTTTTTGAATGCCGGGATGAGCACCACCGAGGGCCACAGCAGCGGGCCGAGCGGAAAATCGGTGCAGCACGCACCGGGACTTTGGCGCACCGAACTCCAGCAGCCCGATCACCATCCACGGCCCGGCCGGCGGCTGCGGCTGCGGCTGCGGCTGGCTAACGGGGTAGCGCGAAGATGACCAGGGTGCTCCAGCTTAGGTGGGTAAGAATCGGAGCCAGGACGCCGCCGGTGGCCCGCCGCTCAAGGCTGAACACGGTTCCCATAATGAGTGCAGCCGCGACCAGGGCCAGGTTGAGGGTGGCAATGGTGACCCCGCAATAGACCGCGGTCGCCCATACGGAGGCGTGGGTCTTGAAGGCGGAGGGAACGGCCCCCCGGAAGAACAACTCCTCACCGACGCCATTGACCAGCGCCACGACGAGGATGAAGGTTCGAGGCCCGGAGTCGGCCCGGGCCAGCACCCGGGCGACACTGCCCGACAAGACCGGGATCTGGTCTGCGATCAGTTTGGCTCCCACGAAGGCACCGAAAAGGAGGGCTCCGAGCACCACTGGGAACCCGATGTCGGTGAAGCCGGCGACACCGCGGTGGCCGCGCACGGCGATAGGTCCGGACAGTCGGGCGCCCGCGACCCATACGAGGGCGGCGAGCAGTCCTAGGCCGAAGAACAGCCGGGAGCCGGATGGCGCGGCCAGCGTGCCTGCGAGCATTGCGGTGCCCACCACGGCCGTACACCCGACGATCGCTCGGCGCCGGCGGTCCGGGGCCTGATGCGGTGCGCCTGCCGGCCCCACCGCGAATAGGTCGGCGTCAGGCCTCGGCACGTGGGGCGACGCGGTGGGTCCGCTCGTGAAGGGCCCGTTCGGCCGCCTCGGTGAAATCCATGGCGCGGTGTCCGGTGAGTTCCTCGATGCGCCGGTCGGTGACGACGACCTCGTTGGACATCGAGTCGATCAGGGTCTGGGCGGTCGGCAGGTCAACGTCGGTTATCAGCCGCAGCCAGTGCGAAGACAGACGCGGCGTAAGTAGGGGGACGGGCACGATGAGCTTCAGAATGCCGCCCGGCATCCGTCCTACCACCGTCAGCATGTCCCCGTAGGTCATGGCTTGAGGGCCGCCGATCTCGTATACCTGCCCGAGCGCGTCGTCGCGACCCAAGACGCTGACCAAGTACACCACGGCGTCGTCGATGGCCACCGGTTGGGTTCTCGTCTGGACCCAGCGGGGGGTGACCATGACGGGAAGCCGGGCAACGAGCTGGCGGAGGATCTCCCATGAGATCCCGCCATCGCCGATGACGATGCCGGCTCGCAAGACTGTCGTCGGCACTCGAGCGGCCAAGATGCCCTCGACCTCCCGGCGGCTCGCCAGGTGGGCGGAAAGTTTGTCTCCTTCGTTCCCCAGACCGCCCAGGTAGATGACCTGGCGGACACCGGCGGCCGCGGCCGCGTCGCCGAAAGCCGCAGCCCCCTCGCGGTCGCGCGCCGCGAAGTTGGCCCCGCCGAGCGAATGGATGAGGTAGTACGCCGCTTGGCAACCTTCCAGCGGACCGGCGAGCGACTTGGGATCGGCGACGTCACCTGACACCGCCTCGCCCGGTCCGATGTAGGACTGTGGACGGCGGGTCATGGCCCGGACCTCGTGGCCACTGTCGACGAGAGCGCGGCACAGGTGGGTTCCGACGAAGCCCGTGGCCCCGGTTACCAAGACTTTCATGATGGTTACCTAACAATCTCTCGGGGGTGCATTCCCGACCACCAACCGGCACCCGGTCTTCGTTGTCGCCGGGCCCTCCGTATGGGCGCTCACGAGAAGGCCCGGGCGACCGCGTGAAGCAGCAGGCCGGCGGCCGCGCCCATCACCGTGCTATCAGCCGACCCGGCTGGCCAGCGCACTGTTCCGGTGGTCGGGTTTGCCTTTGCGCCGACGCTGCCGCGGGGCCTGCGACGTCGCCTGGACCGAGCCCACGTGACCCTTCTGAGCTCGCACCGGGGTCGCACGAAGACGCGGTCGCGCGGGCCGAGCGGGACGTGGACACTGCCGACCCGGCCATGCGCATCGCCGAGGCCCAAGCCGCCCGTTTCGCCGGCGACCTGCGCGCCGCCCTCGGGACAAGCTTTCCTTGAATGCACCGGTGCGCAAATGGAGATGGCGCCTCTATTGTGGGGGTGGGGCGAAGATTTCAAGTTGGATGTTGTCAGGGTCGCGGAAAACGAGCACCGAGCCGTAGCCTTCGTCGGCGATCGGCGATTGCGTCAACGGCTTGTCGGCCACGTCCGCCCGGACGACGCCATTGGCCGCGAGGTGGTCCTGCCATGCCTCGAGCTCGGCGCGGCTGGATACGAAGAATCCGGCGTGGTCGAGGCCGGTGGCGGTTTCGCCGAAGGTCTTGCCGTCGTTGGCATCGTGGTGGTGGAGTACCAGCATCAGTTCGTGCGCCTCGTCGGTCAGGACTTTGCCGACACCGCCCTGATGGGGTGCATCCATCAGGAACTGGACGTCAAACAGGTCTTGGTACCAGCGCACACTGGCTTCGATGTCCGTGACGGTTAGCGCCAGGTGGTGGAGTCGGGGGCGAGTCACAGCGGTCATGGGTCTTCTCGTCCAGTCGAGTCCGTCAGACGGTACGGCTGAGCCGGACCCGATAGGAGTCGGCGAGGGCGCGTAGTGCCCCGGCACAGTCGCCTGTGAACGACGAACCGTGCATCAGGGCCAGGGTGCGGGGCTCGAACTCCGCCAACCGGTCGATCGCTGCAGGCGTACCGGGCGAGAGGCAAGAGTAAGCGAAGAGATCCTCGGCCTCGGACGCAGGACCGAGGATGTCGCCTTCGGTGAGAGCGGGGCCGTCGCCCAGATGGGTGAACAGGTCGCCACAGAGCAGCGTGCCCGTCGTCTCCTCGTACAGCACGCGAGCCTCCCAACCGTGCGGGACATGTGGGGTATCGATGTGGCGGACCCTCTTGTCGCCCAGCGCGATGACCTCGCCGTCGGCCAGCGGACGTGGTGCTCGGTCGGCCATCTCGCCGATCGAGACCATGCATCCGAGCGTGCCGTGCGCCACTTGAGCGTCCGGGGCCACGGCCAACAACTGGTTCATGGCGCCGCATTCGTCGGACTCAACGTGGCCGAAGGTGATCCAGCGCAGCCGATCGACCGGCACAACCCGCTCGATCGCTTCCCGGACGCTCGGGAACATCGAGCGATGTCCGGTATGGAAGAGCAGGGGCTCGTCGTCGTCGAGCAGGAACTGGTTGAACGTGAACCCCGTTGGACCGATCTCAGGAACGAGCGTGGACAGTCGGTAGATGCGCGTGGCGATTTCGTCGACCTTGGTAGGCATGAGCGGACTCCTCTGATGGGTTACTGCTTGGGCGTATGCAGTGCGGATGGCGACTGGCAGTAGGCGACGAACATGGTCACGGCCTCTTCGATCAATCTGGTCCACCGGTCGCCGCCGGGGTCGTTGGAGACCTGTTGGTCCACCAGGCCGGTAACCAACGCCGTGTACAGATCCAGATGCCCGGGCTCCGTGATGCCGATGCGTGCCAGACGTTCTCGGGTGGCATCAAGGGCGTTCACGGCGGGCGTATAGGACTCGGCTGACGGTTCGAACTCGGGGATCATCCGCTGGAAGAGCAACTGATAACGAGCAACATCGCTGGTGCAGAACTCGACGAAACGCCGCATTGACGCGTCGAGCACCGCTACAGGCTCCTCCTCGTCATGCGGTTCAGCCATGTACTCAGCGAACTCGGTGGCCGCCCGACCGAACATGGCGTCGTAGATCGCGTTTTTGGAGTCGAAGTACGCGTACACCGTAGGGGTGGTGATTCCGGCGCGGCGGGCGAGGTCTCGCAGCGATAACGCCGCCAAACCCTGTTCGTGTACCAGTTCCCACGCCGCATCAAGGATCGCGTCTCGCGCCGACCTCCGCCGCGCCTCCCGCCACCCCGTCGACCTTGTCTTGGACACTGGTCGTTAACCTTATACAGTGTCTAAGCGCGAGTCAAGGCGTGTGTACCCGCCGGTCCGACGAGCCGACATCCGGGACAAGCGAGACATGACCGACTCCAAGGCACCCACCCAACCCTTTGGCAGATGTTCCGCCGGTGGCTTGTCGAACCATTCGCCGGCGTGGCGGCATCGTTCTACGCTCTCTCGGACTCCTCTACCGCAGTCACCAATGGCCGGTTGAACCCGGTGGCACCGCCCTGGCCATGACCGTCGGGCTGGCCGGACTCCGCGCCGCGAACCTCCGGCGAGTCGCCCTCACTTGGACCGTCGTCTCGTCCTTCTTCAAGGCGGTGCTCCTCGTCAGCCTCATCCTCTCCACAGTGCGATAGAGCTATCCGGCAGGCGGTCGAGGGCGCACGGCGAACTTCGTCCGAACCGCCCACGATTGTTCGCCGGCTCCCGCGCGCCTAAGGTGGCGATATCCGAAGCGGTTATCGCGCATCTATGGAAGGCACCGGCGGCGGTATCGCCTAAGTGAGGTGAGCAGGTTCCGCGCCAACGACGCCCAGACCCGGCGTTGCGGGCGCCGTAGGACACACGGTGCCAATGGAGTCAGGGGGCCCACCCCAGACCTGTGGGGAGCGGGTCAAGACCCACTCCCGGGTTCGGTCCTGAAGACCGGCCGCGTGCAGCAGCATTCAAGGCGTGTTGCCTTCCGACGCGGCTTCGCGTAAGGCGCTTAACAAATTGGTGGACACTCGAGACGCGGCGTTTACGCACGCGACGTCTTGGGCCTCCCGAGTCTCCATGATTACCCGGCGCGGCCTGGCAGCCGAGACGGGTTTGACGATCACCGTTTGCCATTCCACCAGGGACGTCGAAAGGGAACAAGATCGAACATAGGCTCTTCTCGATGATCACCATGAACTGGCGAGGCCGTCCCCTCATCAGCCACGAAGTTGTCGTCGAGACGGTCCCTTGTGACGGCGACCAGCCCCTTCCGCGGTATCGCCTCTGTCGAGCTGGCCAGGATTTGAAGTGAAAGCTGCTCGACGGGTGCCAGGGTCGCCCGTAACCGACGTCGGGCGCCCCGCAGCCCGGCAGGCGACGCAGGGAACCCTACGTGCGGCGTCGGCCAACGTGAGTGCCGTGCAGTAATGGCGACGAAGGGGAGAATCGCGTGCGGGGCTGCGAGCAGGCCACCGGCGTGGCACCGATGACCTGACGGTGACAATCTGGAAGGCGGACGCGGCGCACCGCCCTTCCGCCACGAAAGAGAGAGGAGAACCCAGAATGGCTCCTACCGGCCCCTCCGCGATGGCGACCACCGGCCGTCCCTCTACCGACCCCACCGGCCCAACCGGACGGCTGGCCACCTGGGTCGCGAAGACAACGCTCGACGACGTTCCAACCTCGGTGCGCGACCGGGCCAAGCACCTGGTGCTTGACGGTATCGCCTGCGCCCTGGTCGGTGCGCAGCTGTCCTGGTCCCGTCTTGGCGTCCAGGGCGTAACCGCGCTCGAGGGCGCCGGGGACACCCCACTGGTCGGCTGGGACGGTCGAGCAACCAGCGCCACGTCGGCGGCCATGTTGAACTCGAGCTTCATACAGGGATTCGAGCTCGACGATTATCATCCGCTGGCTCCGCTGCACAGCAACTCGCTGATCCTCCCGGCAATGCTATCCGCGGCCCCGCGTGTCGGCCGTGTCTCGGGCGAGCGCTTCCTTCTCGGCGCCATCCTCGGCTACGAAACCGGGCCCCGGGTTGGCCAGGCGCTAGGCGGCCTGGACATGCTCTCGCGAGGGTGGCATTCGGGGGTGGTCTTCGGCACCATTCCGGCGGCCACCGCTGCGGGCAGGTTGTATGGCCTGGACGCTGCCGGGTTTGAGGACGCCTTCGGC
>JBOGGN010000285.1:0-11185 GCA_050744165.1 Acidimicrobiales bacterium
AGCTGACGGTGTTCGCGGCCGAGTTGAACCCGGTGCTGGCCCGGCGGCTGTGGCCCCGGGCGTTGCCCATGGCCCCCCCTACCGAGGCCGACGACAGGGTCATGAAGGCGCTGGTGGCCGAGGAGCAGCGCAAGCCCGAGGAAACCATCGCAGTCACTTTCACCCCCGCCCCCTCCGGCGACTCCCGATCTTCCGATAGCGGAGGAGGTCGCGCTCCCGGCTCGCGGACAGGGGTGACTGACCGGCGGAATCGCTGGTAAGAGCGGGGATCACCCTTCGATCCAGCCAACCGTTTAGCAAGCCGATGCGCCGGGAAGGTCGCAAAGCGACGGAATCGGTGGACGATACGTCAGGCGGAGAGGTGGCGGCAGTGGCAAAGATCGCGTCGGAATTGTTGGTCGAGCGTCTCGCGGACTGGGGAGTGGACACCGTCTTCGGTATCCCTGGCGACGGGATCAACGGGATCATGGAGGGCCTGCGCCGCCACCGGGACCGGGTGCGCTTTGTGCTGGTGCACCACGAGGAGGCGGCGGCATTCATGGCATGCGGTTATGCCAAGAGCACGGGCCGCCTCGGGGTATGCCTGGCCACTTCCGGCCCGGGCGGCGTCCACCTCCTGAACGGTCTGTACGACGCCAAACTCGACCACCAGCCGGTGCTGGCCATCACCGGAATGCAGGAGACCGCGGTTCTGGGCACCGGTTACCAGCAGGAAGTGCACCTGGAAAAGCTGTTCCAGGACGTCGCCCAGTACGACGTCATGATCCACGTCCCGGTACAGATCCCAACCCTGGTCGACCTCGCGGTGCGTCATGCCATTGCCCATCGCACCGTGAGCCATCTGACCTTTCCCAACGACATCCAGGTGGCGCCCGCAGACGCCGAGCCGTGGCCCTCGGTGACCCCGGCCCGGGCCCCGTCCACGGCACCTGTGTACCTCGGTACCACCACCGTCCCCGAGCACCAGGACCTGCAGCGTGCCGCCGAGGTGCTGGGCCAAGGTCGCAAGGTGGTTCTGCTGGCCGGGGCCGGGGCGTTGCATGCCCGGGACGAGGTCCTCGCCGCCGCCGACGTGCTGGCCAGCCCGGTCGTCAAGACGCTGCCGGGCAAGGCGGTGGTGCCCGACGACCACCCCTTCACCACCGGCGGCATCGGCCTGCTCGGCACCGAGCCGTCCGAGGACGCCATGGAAGGCGCCGACACGCTGTTCATGGTGGGCACCAACTTCCCCTACACCAAGCACCTGCCGCCGCCCGGTCAGGTCAAGGTGGTGCAGATCGACGTCGATGCCACCACGCTCGGCACGCGGATCCCCACCGACGTCCCGCTGCTGGGCGATTCCAAGGCGACCCTGCAGGCCTTGATCCCCCTGCTCAAGGCCAATCCCGATCGCGCCTTCCTCGAGTCGGCGCAGAAGGGGATGGCCGACTGGCGGGACAAGATGGCGGCGCTGGAGGACCCGCACCGCGATCCCATCCAGCCGCAATACCTGATGCGGGTCATCGACCGCCTGGCATCGAACGACGCCATCCTGTCCTCCGACTCGGGCACCATTGCCACCTGGGCGGCCCGCCACTTCGACATCCGGGGGAACCGGTTCTTCATGCTGTCAGGGAACCTGGCCACCATGGCGCCCGGCCTGCCGTACACCATCGCCGCCCAGTGGGCCCACCCGGGCAGGCAGTGCATCGCCTTCGTCGGTGACGGCGGCTTCGCCATGTTGATGGCCGACTTCATGACCGCGGTCCGCCATGAACTACCCATCAAGGTGTTCATCAACAACAACCATTCCCTCGGCCAGATCATGTGGGAACAGATGGTGCTCGGCTTCCCCGAGTACGGGGTGCGCTTCGGCGAGCCCGCCAATTTCGCCGCCTACGCCCAGTCCAACGGCGGCCTCGGCATCCGGGTGGAGAAGGCCAGCGAGTTGGAGTCGGCGGTCGAGGAGGCCTTCGCCGACCACCGGCCGGCCCTGGTCGACGTGCTCACCAATCCCGCCGAGCCGCCGATGCCGCCCAAGGTCTCCTACGAGCAGGCCAAGGGCTTCACCAAGGCGTTCCTCTCCGGCCAGCCGCACAAGGCGACCATCGCCACGACGCTGTTCCGAGACAAGATCAACCAGCTGCGAGAGGGTTAAGGCGATGCCTGCTGGTGGGCGATCCCATGGCGCGGCCCTGCAGGCCCCGGCGCAGGGCATCGACCATCTGATCGCCAACATCGAACACGGCCGCTTCGAGCGCTCGTTGGCGGGGCTCATGGCGGCGTCGGCGCTGGTCACCGGGAGCGAGATTTTCCTCGAACACGACCGGGCGAGCTTCGGCAACAAGATGATGTGGTTGCCAGTGGCGCTGACGCCGCTGGCCGCGGCCGCAGGCCTCGGCGGTGTCTTCTCCCGGCGCCTGGCCAAGACGGTACTTCCGGCCGTCTCCGCAGTGGTCTTGGCCAACGGCATCCAAGGCACCTACCTGCACTTGCGGGGCATCGCCCAGCGCCCCGGCGGCTGGGATCTGGCCCGCTTCAACGCCGAGATGGGACCGCCCATGTTCGCCCCGCTGTTGTTCTCGACCGTGGGCGGCATGGGGCTTCTTGCCTCGATCCTGCGCCGCGAGGGCCGGTGACCCGCCGCCGGGCCCGGCTGGCCCAGGAAGGGTTACCCCGGCTGCCTGACACCGACCTCGGGGGCGAGGAGCATGGCCGTTTTCCCGGCTTCGACACCCTGGACCAGGCCGACACCTGGGACGACGTCACCAAGGGCGTGGTCCTCAGCCGCCTCGGGCCGCCGCCGCCGATGCGCTACTTCAGCGTTGACGAGGAGCGTGTCGCCCGGCCCCTGGTCGACCGGCTCCTGGCCCAGGAAGCCGAGCCCAAGATCCCGCTGCTGGAGATGATCGACGCCCGGCTGAGCGAGGAACAGACCGACGGCTGGCGCTACGACAACCTGCCGCCTGACGGTGAGGCATGGCGGCGTTCGTTGACGGCGCTCGACGCCGACGCCACCTCGGCCACCGGGAAGCACTTCTGGGAGTTGGCCATCGGCCGCCAGAACGACCTGCTGGAAGCCGTGCGGACCCACTCCGACGAGTGGCATGGGCTGGCCGCTTCCCGGGTGTGGAGCCTATGGCTGCGTTACGCCTGCACCGCCTTCTATGCCCACCCGATGGCGTGGAACGAGATCGGCTTCGGGGGGCCCGCCTACCCCCGCGGCTACAAGAACTTTGGAATCGACCGGCGGGAGCCTTGGGAGGTGCCTGAGGCCGATGCCCTCGACCCGGTGCCCTGGTCGGCCCGGGTGGAGGCGGCACGGCGGCGCCACCAGATGGGCGCATCTGAGGAGGCGGCCTTGAATCGCCGCCGGGTGGCCACATCGGCAGAGGCAGGGTCGCCGAGCCACCACGACAACGCCCTTACCGAAGCTGTGGGGCGGAGCCGCCAGTGAGCGTCCGGGAACGCAACGAGTCGGCGTGGCTGCTGCCCAACGACGGCACCCGGACCAACCACCGCCTGCGGCGCGACATGCGCCGCTTCGAGGACGACGACGAGGTCGATCTGGCGGTAGTGGGCTGTGGCGCCGGCGGCGGCGTGCTCACCCAGCGGCTGGCCCGCCGCGGCTGGAAGGTCGTGGCCTTCGACGCCGGGCCGTTCTGGGACCCCGACCGGGACTGGGTCAGCGACGAGGCCGGCTCCCACCACTTGTACTGGACAGAACCGCGGGTGATCGGCGGCACCGATCCGGTGCCGCTCGGGTCCAACAACTCCGGCCGCGGGGTTGGGGGCTCCATGGTGCACTTCGCGGGCTACGCCCCCCGATTCCACCCGTCAGACTTCCACACCTTAAGCAACGACGGCGTCGGGGCCGATTGGCCGATCGCCTACGAGGCGCTGCGGCCCTACTACGACGACATCGAGGCGGAGCTGCCGGTGGCCGGCCAGCCGTGGCCGTGGGGTGACCCCCACCGCTACCCGCACTCGGCGCACCCGGTGGGCGGCGACGGGGCGATGTTCCTCCGGGGCTGCCAGCGGGCCGGTATCACCGCCCGGGTGGGGCCGGTGGCCATCGCCAACGGCCGCTTCGGGAACCGCCCCCACTGCATCTACCGGGGGTTCTGCCTGCAGGGGTGCAAGGTCAACGCCAAAGCGTCGCCGCTCATCACCCACGTCCCCGACGCCTTGGCCCATGGTGCCGAGGTCCGCGCCGACAGCTTCGTGTCGCGGATCGAACTGGACGACAACGGCCTCGCCTGCGGGGTGGTGTACTGGAAGGAGGGGCGGGAGCGACGGCAGCGCGCTCGGGCAGTGGCGGTCGCCGGCTACTCGATCGAGACGCCGCGGCTGCTCCTGAACTCGGCCTGCCCGCGCTTCCCAGAGGGGCTGTGCAACGACGAGGACCTGGTGGGCCGGTACGTCATGGTCCAAGGTGCCGCCCAGACGGCGGGACGCTTCGACGAGGAACTTCGGATGTACAAGACGCCGCCGCCGGGGGTCTCCTCCGAGGCCTTCTACGAGACCGACCCCACCAAAGACTACCAGCGGGGATTCTCGATCCAGACGGTGTCGCCGATGCCGATCACCTGGGCGGAGCATGTTTGCGCCGAAGGGCACTGGGGCCAGGTGCTGCGCGAATACATGCGCGACTACGTCCACTGGATGAGCTTGGGGGTGCTCTGCGAGTTCCTGCCCCAAGCGGGCAACCGGGTCACCCTGGCCGACGAGAACGACCGGCGGGGGCTGCCCGTTGCCCACTTCGCCTACTCCCAATGCGACAACGACCGGGCGCTGATGGCCGCCGGCCAGGCAAAGATGGAGGAGATCCTCCACGCTGCGGGGGCCGACGACACCGTCACCATCAAGCGCTACGCCCACCTGGTGGGCGGCTGCCGCATGGGGGCCAGCGCCGCCGAGGGGGTGGTGGACGCCGACTTGCGCACGTTCGCGATCCCCAACCTGTACATCACCGATGGCAGCGTCCTGCCCACCCAGGGCTCCGCCAACCCGGCACTGACGATCATGGCGCTGGCGGCCCGGGCGGCCGACCGTCTCGCTCCGGCCTCGCGGTGAGCGCCTCCGTGGGCCACCTGGCTCAGAGCGTTGGCGTCGGGAACGGGGCGGCGGGCTCCTCCTCGGGCGCGTCGGCGATCAGCGACCTGGAGGTGGCTGTCTACAAGGTCGCGACCGAGCAGGCCGAGTCCGACGGCACCTTCACCTGGGACGCGACGACCGTGGTCCTCGTCCACGTCAGCGCGGGCGACAGGCGAGGGCTGGGATTCAGCTACGCCACGCCCGCCTGCCGGCCACTCATCGAAGGTTTGCTGGCCCCGGCGGTGCTCGGTTCCGATCCCCTCGACGTGACCGCCACCTGGGCGGACATGGTGGCGGCCATCCGCAACGTCGGCCGGCCCGGCGTGGCGTCCATGGCGATCGCGGCCGTGGACATCGCCCTCTGGGACCTCAAAGCCAAACTGCTCGGGTTGCCCCTGTGCCGACTCCTCGGCATGGCCCGGGGCGACGCCCCTGTCTACGGCAGCGGCGGCTTCACCTCCTACACCGACAAGCAGCTCAGCGACCAGCTGGCCGGTTGGGCGGCCCATGGCATCGGCCTGGTCAAGATGAAGGTGGGCACCAACTGGGGACAGCGCCCCGAGCGAGACCTGGCCCGCGCCGGTGTTGCCCGGCGGGCCATCGGCGACGGCGTCGAGCTGTTCGTGGACGCCAACGGCGGCTACCGCCGCAAGCAGGCGGTACGTATGGCGGGGGGCTTCGCCGAGCATGGCGTGACCTGGTTCGAGGAACCGGTGTCCTCCGACGACCTCGTCGGGCTGCGCGAGGTCCGCGACCAGGTCAGCCCTGACGTGGCGGCGGGCGAGTACGGCTACGACCTGGCCTACTTCGAGCGGATGTGCGCCGCCGGGGCAGTCGACGTGGTACAGGCCGACGTATCCCGCTGCGCCGGGATCACCGAGTGGTTGCGGGTGGCTGCGGTAGCCGCCGCCCACGGCCTTCAGATCTCCGGCCACTGCGCCCAGTCGCTACATCTCCACCCGGCGTGCGCGGTGGCCAACCTGCGCCACCTCGAATACTTCCACGACCATGCCCGCCTCGACCGGCTGCTCTTCGACGGCGTGGCTGACCCCGCTGGCGGCGTCCTCCGGCCCGACCTGAGCAGGCCCGGTCTGGGCCTGGAGCTGAAGGCCGTCGACGCAGAAAGGTTCCGGATCTCATGAGTTTGGCGACCGCTCCCCCGCCCTGTGTCGTCGTTACCGGCGGCAGCGCCGGCATTGGCCGGGCCGTCGTCCAGGCGTTCGCACGCCAGGGGGCGTCGATAGCCATCTTGGCGCGAGGCGACGACGGGCTGCGTGGTGCCGCAGCCGACGTCGAGGCAGCCGGCATGGGCGGGCGCGCCCTGGGCCTCCCCGTTGACGTGGCCGACTACCAGGCGGTGGCCAAAGCCGCGGACACCGTCGAGGAGCAACTCGGCCCGATCGACGTGTGGGTCAACGTGGCCTTCTCGTCGGTCTTCGCGCCCTTCGCCGAGATCCACCACGACGAGTTCCGCCGGGTTACCGAAGTCAGCTACCTGGGCTATGTGCACGGCACCCGGGTGGCACTGGACCACATGCGGCCCCGCAATCGAGGGGTCATCGTCCAGGTCGGTTCCGCCCTCAGCCGGCGCAGCATCCCGCTCCAATCGGCATACTGCGGGGCCAAGCACGCCATTGTCGGCTTTACCGAGTCGGTCCGCTGCGAGTTGCTCCACGAAAAGTCGGGGATCCGAATCTCGGTGGTCCAGATGCCAGCGGTCAACACGCCCCAGTTTTCCTGGGTCCTGTCCCGTCTGCCCCACCAGCCCCAGCCCGTCCCGCCGATCTACCAACCGGAGGTGGCAGCCGAGGCGGTCGTCTACGCCGCCGCCCATCCCCGCAAGGAGATCTGGGTGGGGGGAACGACCGTGGCCACCCTGCTGGGCCAGAAACTCGCCGCCCCGCTGCTCGACCAGTACCTGGCCCGCACCGGCTACAAGTCACAGCAGACCGGCGTCCCCACCGACCCGGAGCGCCCTTCCAACTTGTGGCAGCCCGTTGATCGACACCCCAATGGCGACCACGGCGCCCACGGCGCCTTCGACGCCCAGGCCCATCCCCGTAGCGCCCAAGTGTGGGTCGACACCCACCCGCGCCTGGTGGGGCTT
The DNA here is from genome assembly GCA_050744165.1 of Acidimicrobiales bacterium. Classification (GTDB taxonomy): domain Bacteria; phylum Actinomycetota; class Acidimicrobiia; order Acidimicrobiales; family Palsa-688; genus JBOGGN01. The sequence goes on from JBOGGN010000285.1 coordinate 7,184, forward strand.
GTGGGGGCCGGACTCGCCACCGCCGGGTTCATCGCGGCGGCGGAACTTCGAGGGCGGCGGCGCCGCTAGCTCGATCCGGGACTCTCTCGGGTGCGGGACTGAGCTGGCTAGGGATTCGAGCGTGCGGAAACCCACGAGGCAGGAACAAGACATGCCAAGACACTTTCAGAAAATAGGTTAGAACTGTGCCCGCATAAGGCCCGCTTGGGCACTGAAACGGGCATGGATCTAACCCATTCTTGGAACCAAAGTCACCCGGTGCGCGTGTCGCTCCGGGCCGGCGGATGACTGGGCGCGCCCGCCACGGGTACGACCAGTGCCATGCCGCCTTGGGCCCTCGCCACAAAGGCAGCGGCCCTGGCGTATGGATCGAAGCCGGTCCTGCACCTGGGTCACTACCGGGTCACGATTCCTGCCTCGGTCGTCGCCCTTTCGCTGGTTGGGGCGGGGTGCTACGCCCTGGCTTCGGCGATGCAGCACGAGGCCGCCGCCCGCCAGCGCGACGAGGACGCCGTCAGACCACGGCTGCTCGTCAAGCTGGTTCGCAACCCCCGCTGGGTTATCGGCAACATTGTCAATGCGGCGGGCTACGGCTGCCAGTTCCTTGCCCTCCGTCGGGGGTCGCAGGGACTGGTCCAGCCGCTGTTCCTGACCAGCCTGGTCTACGCCGTCCTGTTCGCCGCCCTCCTGGAGCACCGCAAAGTCGCCGGCCGTGACCTGTTGGGGGCGACGGTCGTGGTGGTCGGAATTGGCGGCCTCGTGGTCTCCTCGCGCCCCGGATCAGGCAACCCCCGTGCCTCGCTGATGGCCTGGGTGGTGCTGACGGCGCTTGTGACCGCAGTGGTGGCCGCCTGCGTGGTCCTCGGTCGCGAGAGACGCCGCCGCCGGGGCATCCTCCTGTCTGTGGCCGGTGGCACCGTCTTCGGGTACGCCTCGGCGGTGGGCGAGCGGACGGCCCGCCTGTTGGACCACGGCGTGGGGGCGGTGCTGACGTCGTGGTCGCCCTACGTCCTGATCCTCGCCGGGGTCACCGGGCTGCTCCTCGCCCAGAGCGCGTTTCAGGCCGGAGCCCTTCGCCTTTCCCTGCCGGCGCTCACGGTGACCGAACCGGTCGTTGCCATCGCTATCGGCCAGGTGCTCTTCGGGGAGCATGCCGCTTCGTCATTGCCGGCTCGCATCGCTCAGCTGGTGGCGTTGGCGGTCACCGTGGCGGCCGTCTTCGACCTGGCGCGCACGGCCGGAGACCGGGTCGCGGGCGATAACGGCATCGACCGCCGAGCCGGAGTCGAGGAACCCCAACCAGGTGGCCGGGGCGTCGAGTGAGAGCACCCTCCCCGGGGTATGCAGTCCCTGTGACCCACGGCGCCTGCGGAGCAGCTTCGTGAACGAGGCGCTCCGGCGCCTCAACGCGTGGCCGGCCCTGCGCCAGCTGACCGGCGAGGACCGCACCGGACGGGGGGCGGCCGTCCGCAGCGCCGCCACCGAGGCCCGAAAGCCCCGCGTGGCCACCGCCGACAAGGTGGTGAAGTCGGTATGCCCGTATTGCGCCGTCGGCTGCGGCCAGAAGGTCTTCGTGCAGGACGGCCGGGTCACCCAGATCGAAGGCGACCCCGACTCCCCCATTTCCCGGGGCCGGCTGTGCCCCAAGGGCTCGGCCTCTCTCCAGCTGACCACTGGCGACGCCCGCGAATACCGGGTCCGTTACCGCCGGTCCCACGGCACCGAGTGGGAAGACCTGCCCCTCGAAACGGCGATGGACATGATCGCCTACCGGGTGATCCAAAGCCGCCGCCAAGGCTGGCAATGGGAGCAGGACGGCAAGCGGGTGCGCCGGACCATGGGCTTCGCCCACCTCGGCGGGGCGACGCTCGACAACGAGGAGAACTACCTCATCAAGAAGCTGTTCACCGCGCTCGGCGCCATCCAGATCGAGAACCAAGCCCGGATCTGACACAGCTCCACCGTCCCCGGTCTGGGGACATCGTTCGGGCGGGGCGGGGCCACGACCTTCCAGCAGGACCTGCAGAACTCGGACTGCATCGTGATCCAGGGTTCCAACATGGCCGAGTGCCATCCGGTGGGCTTCCAGTGGGTCATGGAGGCCAAGGCCCGAGGGGCGGTGCTGATCAACGTCGACCCTCGCTTCAACCGCACCAGCGCGGTCAGCAACATCCACGTCCCGCTGCGGGCGGGCAGCGACATCGCCTTCCTCGGCGGGATCGTCAACTACGTCCTCAGCAACGACCGCTTCTTCCGCGACTACGTGGTGGCCTATACCAACGCCCCGTTCATCGTGGGCGAGGAGTTTCGGGACACTGAGGACCTCGACGGCCTGTTCTCGGGGTTCAACGCCGAGACCCGCTCCTACGACACCACGACCTGGCAGTACGAAGGCGTCGAGGCCGAGGCCCCGGCGGCAGGGCAGCGAGATGCCGAATACGACCAGCGGGTAAAGGGACACTCCTACGGGTCCGGGGGCCCGGGAATCGCCGGGATCATGACCGGCGATCTTCGCCGGGACGACACGCTCCAGGACCCCCGCTGCGTCTTTTCCATCCTGAAACGACACTTCGCCCGCTACACCCCCGAGGTCGTCGAGCAGACCTGCGGGGTCCCCCCGGATCTGTTCGCTCGGGTATGCGAGACGATCGCCGCCAACTCGGGCCGGGACCGGACCACCGCGTTTTGCTACGCCGTGGGCTGGACCCAGCACACCGTCGGCGTGCAGTACATCCGCACCGCCGCCATCCTCCAGACGCTGCTCGGCAACATCGGTCGGCCCGGCGGGGGGATCATGGCGCTCCGGGGCCACGCCTCGATCCAGGGTTCGACCGACATCCCGACGCTCTACAACCTCCTGCCCGGGTACATCCCTCTGCCCCACGCCCACCGCCACGAGGATCTGGCCTCATTCTGCGAAGCGGAGTCGGCCGAGAAGGGTTACTGGGCCAATTTGGAGGCATACCTGGTAAGCCTGCTCAAGGCGTATTTCGGCGAGGCGGCCACCGCCGACAACGACTTCTGCTTTGACTACCTGCCCCGCCTGACCGGCACCCACAGCACCTACGAGACGGTGCTGGCCCAGATGGAGGGCACCTGCACCGGCTACTTCATCATGGGGGAAAATCCTGCCGTCGGCTCCGCCAACGCCCGGCTGCAGCGCTTCGGGATGGCCAAGCTCGACTGGCTGGTTGTCCGGGACTTCTCGCTGATCGAGAGCGCGACGTGGTGGCAGGACTGCCCGGAGATCGAGACGGGCGAGATGCGGACCGAGGACATCGGCACCGAGGTGTTTTTCATGCCGGCGGCTGCCCACACCGAAAAGGACGGCAGCTTCACCAACACCCAGCGCCTCCTCCAGTGGCACCACGCCGCCGTGGAACCCGCCGGCGACGCCCGAAGCGAGCTGTGGTTCACCTACCACCTGGGCCGGCGCATCCGCCAGAAGCTGGCCCGGGCCACCATCGCCACCGGCACCATCGACCCCATGGATCGCCCCGTGCTGGACCTCACCTGGGACTACCCGACCCATGGGGCCGTCGACGAGCCCGACGCCGACGCGGTGCTGGCCGAGATCAACGGATGGGCGGCCGACCCCGCCAACGAGGGCGACGCCGGTACCCCGGCTGGCGCGGGTGACGACCCCGACCCCACCCCCGGCGCCCCCCCAGCACGCCGCCCGCTCTCCTCGTATACCGAGCTGCGCGCCGACGGCTCAACGGCCTGCGGCTGCTGGATCTACTGCGGTTGCCGGGCCGAGGGCGTCAACCAGGCCGCACGCCGCAAGCCGGGATCCGAGCAGAGCTGGGTGGCGCCCGAGTGGGGCTGGGCGTGGCCCGCCAACCGCCGCATCCTGTACAACCGGGCTTCAGCCGATCCCGAAGGCAGGCCGTGGAGCGACAGGAAGGCGTACGTCCGCTGGGATGCGGACAAGAGCCAGTGGACAGGCCCTGACGTCGCCGACTTCACGCCGGACAAGGCGCCTTCTTACCGGCCGGCCGC
>JBOGGN010000286.1:0-10918 GCA_050744165.1 Acidimicrobiales bacterium
ACCGTCCACTCCCGCGTCACGCTCGTAACCGTAAGGGGTCACGTCGCGTGAGGTGCAAGGGGATTCTCTGAGTTCGATCTGACGACCCAGTTAGGTTGCGACGATGAATCCGATGGCCCGCCGGATGTTCGAGCTCGTCGAGCCGATCGGTGTCATTCCGTATTCGGCCGACGAACCCAACGAGACGATGTTCGCCCTGGGGTTCACGAACTACTGGGACACCTACTTCGCGGGACGGGCGGCACCCCTGGGCCTGGTACCGGCGGAGGTGGTGGACGCGCTCTTCTACAATTTCGCTCCCGGCGAGGTGGCCCGCCACATCCCGAAGGTGTGGCGCACCACCACGCCTGAGGCGGCGATCGCCGCTCGTCAGATGGGCTGCGTGAAGGCGTTGCGGCGGATCCTCGGCGATCACGTGGACTCTCCCGCCTTCGCACGAGCCGCGGGACTGCTGCTCAAGGCGGCGACCAGCGCAGCGTACGAGGGTCGGCCCATGTACGCAGCGCTTCGCGCCATGCCAATCCCCGAAGAGGTTGTGGCCCGTCTTTTCCATGCCGCGTCATTGCTGCGCGAGTACCGCGGCGACGGGCACATCGCCGCCTTGATGAGCGAAGGTGTCGGGGGTCTCGAAGCTCACGCCCTCTTCGCCCTCGACATGGGGATGCCCGCGGAGAACTTCGGACGCATACACCACCTTCCGGCGGCGCAGCTCGCCACTGTGGTCGGCGGGTTACGCGATCGCGACCTGATCGGGGACGACGGTTGGCTCAGCGATGAGGGTCGCGCCGTCCGCCAACGGGTTGAGGCGCTTACCGACCGTCTCGCGGCGAAGCCCTACGAGAGCCTTGGGCCCGACGAGCTTGACGAGCTCATCGTCACTCTCGATCCGCTGGCCACGCTGCTAGTCGCCGCCCAGGACTGGTAGGTGGTCCTCAAACGCCGGTTGTGGGACCACTCCCGCTGGGGGCGACGATGAGTAGGAGGTCGCCGCCCTCGACGCTGTGGGGACCGGTCAGGAGGACACGCTCGACGGTGCCCGCGACCGGCGAGGTGATCGAGGCTTCCATCTTCATCGCTTCGATCGTGGCGACCGTCTGTCCCGCCTGGACGTTGTCGCCGGCGGTGACCGTGACGGTGACGGCTCCGGCGTGGGGCGCCGCGACATGGCCGGGCTGAGAGGGGTCGGCCTTCTCCAGGCTCGGCCTCTTCACCGAGACGGAGTGGTCGCGTACCGACACTGGCCGGAGCTGCCCGTTGAGGGTGCACATGACGTTGCGCATGCCGCGGTCGTCGGGCACACCGATGGCTTCAAGGGTCGCAATCACGACCCGGCCCGGCTCGATGTCGATGGGCCGCTCGTCGCCCGGGGTGAGCCCGTACAGGAACTCCGGGGTGGGGAGCACCGACACGTCGCCGTACGCCTGGCGCGCGGCCAGGAAGTCCCGCGTCGGCTCGGGGAAGAGCAACCGGTTGAGGGTGCCCCGCCGGTCAGTGGCGAGCCCCTCCCGGTCGGCGCCGGTGAGAGGTTGTTTCCGTCGCGGGACGGTCCGTCCCGCGAGCGCCCGTGAGCGGAAGGGCTCGGGCCACCCTCCGGCGGGGATGCCGAGCTCGCCGTCAAGGAAGCCGATCACCGATTGGGGGATGTCGAAGCGTTGGGGGTTGCGGGCGAACTCGTCGGGGTCCGCTCCGACCGCAACGAGGTAGAGCGCGAGGTCTCCGACAACCTTGCTCGTCGGTGTCACCTTGACGATGTTGCCGAGGATCCGGTTGGCAGCGCTGTACATGTCCTCGATCGCCTCGAACTTCTCTCCGAGGCCGAGCGCGATCGCCTGCTGGCGTAGGTTCGATAGCTGCCCGCCGGGGATCTCGTGTGTGTAGACCCGTCCCGTTGGTGCCGGCAGCCCCGACTCGAACGGTGCGTACATCCGCCGCACCGCCTCCCAGTACGGGTCGAGGGCGCAGACCGCGTGGAAGTCCAGCTCGGTCGGGCGTGGTGTGTTTGCGGTGGCGGCGACCAGCGCGGACAGCGACGGCTGGCTCGTCGTGCCGGACATGGGCGCGCTGCACGCGTCCACGGCGTCGACGCCGGCGTCGATCGCCGCCAGGAGCGTCGCCAGCTGGCCGCCAGCGGTGTCATGGGTGTGGAGATGGACGGGAAGGTCGAATCGGGAGCGCAGCTCCGAGACGAGCCGACGTGCGGCAGGGGCGCGCAGCAGACCGGCCATGTCCTTGATCGCCAGGACATGCGCCCCGGCTTCGACGATCTCTTCAGCTAGTCGCAGGTAGTAGTCGAGCGTGTAGAGCTTCTCACCGGGGTCCGACAGGTCGCCGGTGTAACAGAGCGCCACCTCGGCGACGGCGGTCCCGGTGGCCCGCACCGCGTCGATCGCAGCACGCATGGGGCCGATGTTGTTGAGCGCGTCGAAGATCCGGAACACGGCGATGCCCGAATCCGTCGCCTCGGCGACGAAGGCGTCGGTTACCTCGACTGGGTAGGGGGTGTAGCCAACGGTGTTGGCGCCGCGCAGCAGCATCTGGAGGCACACGTTCGGCAACGCCTCACGCAGGGCTGAGAGCCGCTCCCAGGGGTCCTCATGCAGGAAGCGCAAGGCAACGTCGTAGGTGGCCCCACCCCACGCCTCGACGCTCCACAGTTGCGGCGTGAGCCGCGCCAGGTAGGGGGCGACGACGACGAGGTCGCGGGTGCGCACTCGTGTCGCCAGCAGCGACTGATGGGCGTCCCGGAAGGTCGTGTCGGTGACGGCGACCTCGGTCTGCGCTCGCAGCCGCCGGGCGAACCCATCAGGGCCGAGGGTCGCCAACAGGTGGCGCGAGCCGTGTGCCGCGGGGACAGAGAGGTCCAACGGGGGCAGCTTCGAGGCCGGGTCGAGGCGGCCAACCGGTTGTCCGTATGGTCGGTTCACCGTGATCTCGGCGAGATAGGTCAAAAGCCGCGTGCCGACCGCCAGCTCTGGGCGGGCGGTGACGAGGTGGGGGCGGTTCTCGATGAAGGAGGTCGTGACACCACCAGCGAGGAAGTCCGGGTCCTCCAAAACGGCCTGCAGGAACTGGATGTTGGTGGCGACACCACGGACGCGGAACTCGTTGAGCGCCCGGCGGGCGCGGCGCACCGCGGTCGCGAAATCGCTTCCCCGACAGGTCACCTTCACCAAGAGCGAGTCGAAGTGCGGGTTGATCTCGGCGCCCGCGTAGGTGGTGCCGCCGTCGAGCCGCACGCCCGCCCCACCCGAGGAACGGTATGACGCGATCCTGCCGGTGTCAGGGCGGAACCCGTTGGCGGGGTCCTCGCAGGTGATCCGGCACTGCAACGCCGCGCCCCGCACGCGCACGGATTCCTGATGCAGTCCCAGTTCCGCCAAGGTGGCACCGGCGGCGATCGACAGCTGGGTGACCAAGAGGTCGACGTCGGTGACCTCCTCCGTGACGGTGTGCTCGACCTGGATCCGCGGGTTCATCTCGATGAAGACATGGCTGCCGTCCGCACCAACGAGGAACTCGACCGTGCCGGTGTTGAGATAGCCGATCGAACCGGCAAAGCGGACCGCATCCGCGCAGATCCGGTCCCGCAGCTCAGGGTCGAGGTTGGGCGCCGGCGCGATCTCGACCACCTTCTGGTGTCGCCGTTGCACCGAGCAGTCGCGCTCGAAAAGGTGGATCACCTCGCCGGTGGCGTCGGCCACGATCTGGACCTCGATGTGCCGTGGCTCGACGACCGCGCGTTCGAGGAACACCGTCGCATCGCCGAACGCGCCCGCCGCCTCGCGCATCGCGGACTCGAGCGAGAACCGCAGCTCGGGCGGCGTGGCGACGCGCCGCATGCCCCGCCCGCCGCCACCGGCGACGGCTTTGACGAACAGGGGAAAGCCGACGAGATCAGCTGCGGCGACGAGCTGGTCGACGTCCGCCGATGGCGGGCTGCTCAGAAGCACCGGTAGGCCCGCGGCCCGAGCCGCGGCGACCGCTCGGGCCTTGTTTCCCGTGAGGGCCAGTACCGACGGCGACGGCCCGACGAAGGTGATCCCCGCGTTCAGGCACGCCTCAGCCAGTGCAGGGTTCTCCGACAGGAAGCCGTAGCCCGGGTAGATCGCGTCCGCCCCAGCAGCGACCGCCGCCTCCACGATCGCTCGCGAGTCGAGGTACGCCCGAACCGGGTGACCCCGCTCGCCGATCTCGTATGCCTCGTCGGCGCGCAGCCGATGCTCGGAATGGCGATCCTCGTACGGGAACACCGCCACCGTTCGCGACCCGAGTTCGTGAGCGGCGCGGAACGCCCGGACGGCGATCTCGCCCCGGTTCGCCACTAGTACCTTTCTGAACACACGGGACTCCTTGACGCCGACTCAGGGGAAAGCTATCGCCGCGGGTGACAGCCTCGGGCGCCGAAGGGCTGGTCTGGGCCCCGGCGCGGCCTGGAGCGGCAAGTGGCCCAGGTGCACGGCGAGGGCGCAAAGGTGACGAACCAGCAGCAATCGGCACGGTCGTCCGCCGGTCCGTTTGGCCCTCTCGGTATTTGGGCACCCGTTCAAGAGCACCATGCCACCCGCTTCCCAGAGTCCCCCCAAGCGGCTTGGGCCCCGGAAGCCGACGTCTCGGGCCGGAAGGGTGGCGCTCTATGCAGTCCTGTGGTGCTTCGGCTTCGCCGTGCTGGCGCTCGTGATCCTCATCATCGTGGTGTCCCGGACGAAGGTGCCCCTGCCCGAGGACCTCTCCGGGGTCCAGACGACGCTCGTCACCTACTCCGACGGCTCCCCCTTGGGCGCAATCCAGGCCCAGAACCGCATCATCATCCCCCTGAGCCAAGTCCCGCCCCAGGTCAAGGCCGCGGTGCTGGCAGCGGAGGACAAGAACTACTACAGCGAGCCGGGGGTGTCTGTACCGGGGATCATCCGGGCCGCCTTTACTGACATCATCCACCACCGGTTGGAGGCCGGCGGCTCGACCATCACCCAGCAGTACGTGAAGAACGCCTTCGTCGGCAACCAGCGCACCTTCACCCGCAAGCTGAAGGAGGCGATCATCGCCTTCAAGCTGAACCAGCGCTACAGCAAGGACGACATACTCAGCTTCTATCTGAACACGATCTACTTCGGGCGGGGGGCCTATGGCATTGAGGCCGCGTCGCAGACCTACTTCGGGGTGGCTACCTCCAAGCTGACAACGGCCCAGGGGGCCGTGCTGGCCGGATCCATCCGATCCCCCGAGTTCCTCGATCCGTCGTCGAACCCCACCGATGCCATGGTCCGCTGGCACGAGGTGATCAGCGCCATGGTCCGTGACGGCTCCCTCTCCTCGGACCAGGCGGCGACCCTGACCTTCCCCGCCGCGCGGGCGCGGTCGGGAGGCGCACCGGGGGGGCAGGGCAACCTGTCGGACGAATCGGGCTACCTGCTCGACCTGGTGCGCTCAGAACTCGAGGCCCGCCACTTCACCACCCAGCAGATCTACCAGGGCGGGCTGCGGGTCAAGACGACGATTGAGCCCAAGGCCGAGATGGCCGCCATCAACGCCGTCGATGGCGTACTCAAGAGTCCGAACGACCCCCAGGCGGCACTGGTCGCCGTGGAGCCAGGCACCGGCCGAATTCTGGCTCTTTATGGTGGCCGCGATTACGCGACCCGCCAATTCGACAACGCCACCCAGGCGCTGCGCCAACCCGGGTCGTCGTTCAAGCCGTACGTGCTCGGGGCTGCGCTCAGCCAGGGCATCTCGTTGCAAACGACGTTTAACGGGGCTTCACCGCAGACCTTCCCGGGTTACAACATGCCCGTGAGCAACTTCGCAGACGAGCAGTTCGGAAAGATCAACCTCATAGACGCCACCGCCAACAGCGTCAATACGGTCTACGTCCCCCTGGCCCAGCGGGCTGGGCTCTCGCAGGTGGTCAACACCGCCCGCGCGGCCGGCATCCCGAATGGCAATCCGGGCAATGGCCTTCAGACTGCGGTCACTCTCCAGCCCGACCCCTCCCTGGCTTTGGGGACATCCGAGGTACACCCCATCGACCAGGCCGCGGCGTATGCCACCTTCGCAGCAGAGGGCAAGGCCGCCACCCCGTTTCTCGTTGACACCGTGAGCACCGCCAAGGGTCAGCAGCTGTACCACTCCTCGGTGAGGGCCCCGCAGACCATCGACAAGAACGTGGTCGCCGACTTGACCTTCGCGCTCGAGCACGTCATCTCCGAAGGGACGGCGTCCCCCGAGGCGGGCCTCGCCGGAGGACGGCCCGCGGCAGGCAAGACCGGTACGACCTCCGATTCCAAGGACGCGTGGTTCTGTGGGTACACCCCGAGCCTGGCCGCCGCGGTCTGGATGGGCTACGACCCGAAGAACCCAGGGGACAAGTCGACACTGACCTCGGTCGAGGGTGTGCCGACTGTCACCGGGGGGACGCTGCCCGCCCGCATCTGGAAGCGGTTCATGGACGCCACCCTGTCCGGAACACCCTTCCAGCAATTCCCTCCACCGGCCAACGTCGGCCAGGTTACGACGACGACTTCATCGACGTCGACGTCGACGTCGACCAGCACCTCCACGACCACCACCTCGACGGTGCCGGTGTTCACCATCCCCACAAACCCCACGCCGACATTCCGAGTCCCCACGACCACGATTCATATCCCTTCGACGACCGGGCCCAAGCCAGCGACAACAACCACGCTGGTCCCAACGACCACCGCCCCCGCCCGTCGCTAGCCTCGATTCTGCGATCCCCGAAGCGCAGCCCGGGGTGTGCAGACGTGCGAAAAAATCATCAGGTCGCGAAATTTTCCGCGTGGGAGATGGAACACTATGAGCGTGGCCGATTCCGATCGCCAGGCAGCCATGCAAGTACAGCTTTCCGTTCGACGCGGACGCGAAGCGATCGAGTTCTACAAGGCGGCCTTCGGTGCAGAAGAGAGCTATCGCTTCGGCGGCACAGACGACCACGAGGATGTCGTCTCTCAGCTCATCGTCAACGGAACACCATTCTGGGTCGAGGACGAGTCGCCTCCGAATGGGAACTTCAGCCCCGAGACCCTCGGGGGCTCGACGGAGCGTTTGTTGCTGATAGTCGAACAGCCTTACGACGTCGTCACCCGGGCAATTCGTCTCGGAGCCTCCGAGATCACTCCGGTCGCGGAGGAGCACGGATGGCTGCTCGGGCGCATCGACGACCCCTATGGCCACCGATGGGAGATCGGTCACCCGCTGGGCGATTGGCCGCCCCGAGGTTCGGGAGCCATTTGACGCTCAGGTTCGCCGTACCGCGCCACGGCCTCGCCAGGATCGCTCGGAGGGACGAGGTGGCGTGGGTCGGCGCACTTTTCCACCCTGATGTCAGGTTCCGGCCAGGATGACTTCACGGAATCGAGACTGGGGAGGAACACGATGTTCACCAGTCGGGGCCAGTATGGAGGGGACATGTCGCTGCGCCCGCTCGATGGCTTCGTCGTCGGCATCACGGCCGACCGGCGGTGGGAGGAACAGGCGGAGCTCTTGGCGCGCCGGGGCGCCACCGTGGTGCACGGGCCCACGATCACCACGTCGTACTTGGCCTCCGACGACCACCTGCGGCAGGCGACGCTCGGGGTGATCGACGACCCGCCGGACTACCTGGTTGCGACCACGGGCATCGGCGTGCGGGCATGGCTCGACAGCGCCACCGCATGGGGGCTTGCCGACGCACTCGTCGACGCCTTGTCATCGGCTCGGATCATCGCCCGGGGACCCAAGGCGGCGGCGGCGCTGCAGATCGGGGGGCTCGAGGCGTGGCGGCGGTCGGCCAACGAGCAGATGGGGGGGCTGATCGAGATCCTGCTGGCAGAGCCGCTCGCCGGTTGTCGAGTCGCGGTGCAGGAGTATGGGGTGGCCAACCCGGAGCTGGAGGAGGTGCTCGGGGAGGCGGGCGCTGCCGTGGTCACCATTCCCGTCTACCGGTGGCGGCTGCCCGAGGACCCCGACCCGGCCCGGCGCCTCGTCATGGCGGTGTGCTCGGGACAGGTCGATGCCGTCACCTTCACCAGCGCGCCGGCAGTGCACAACCTGTTCGCGGTGGCGGCCAGCCTGGAGCAGTCCGAGCAACTGCGGGAGGCCTTCAACGGGCCGGTGGCGGCGGCCTGCGTGGGGCCGGTGTGCGCCCAGGGAGCCATCGAGGAGGGGGTGGTGGCCCCAATCACGCCCACCGTCGGCCGGCTGGGGCTCCTGGTGCGCCTCCTCGGGGAGCGCCTCGACGAGCGCCGCCGGTGCCTGAAGCTGGCGGGCCACGTACTGGTGGTCCAGGGCGGTGCCATCGAGGTCGACGGGGAGGTCAGCCAGCTGTCGCCCCAGGAACGAGCCGTCTTGGACTTGCTGCTGCGCAAGCCCGGTGCCGTCGTGTTCCGGAACACGTTCCTGTCCCGGGTGTGGGGGTCGACGAAGACCGACGCCCACCTGCTCGAGGTGGCGGTGGGCCGGTTGCGGCGACGGATGGGCCCGGCCGGCGCGGCGCTGCAGGCGATCCCAGGAAGAGGCTACCGGTTGGACCCGGATTGATAGTCAATTCTTGAGGTTTGGCGTCAAAGTCCCCGATTTTTGATACTTGTTTTCGATTCGCTATTCGGGGATGATGACGGCGCTTTTTGAGTACCCCGAGGGCGGGGTGGGAAGGAAGAAATGGGGCGCAGGGGGCTAGTTGTCTTAATTGTACTACTTGGGCTTGTCATGATCCCGGCCGTGTCCAACCGGGCCAATGCGGCCGCGTTGGAGTTGACATCGGGCACCGTGCTGGCGCCGGGGGTCCAATTTTTCACATTTCTCGATTCCTCGCCCCGGACCGTGGTCAACGTGGTCGAGATCCTTCCTGGCGCTCCGGGCGCCATTAAGGTGGTGCCGGCGTCGACGACTGGGGGACCGGGGACGGCGTCGGTCGCCGGCCTGTGCGCCGAGGTCGGGGCGGTGGCGTGCATCAATGCCGACATGTTCGACGGCGCCGGGCCGCTCGGGGGCGAGGTGGTCGACCAACATTGGTTGAAGGCCCCGACCACTCTTCGCCAGCAGCTGTGGTTGAACAGCATCGGCGAGTTCAGCACCGGTGCCCAGCCGCCCGGGCTGTTCCAGAGCGTGGGCGCGACCAGCTACAACATCCTGTCGCCCGGTGCCCCCATCAGCATCCCCGAGCAGGACAGCTTCTCCGACGGCGGTTACGCCCGGACGCTGGTGGGGTGGAACTCGGCCAGCTACCGGTTTTTCGTCACCGTTGAGCAGGGGCCGGGCAGTGCCGGGGTCAGCCTGGCCCGGGCGGCGGAGCTGATGCAGCAATTCGGGGCGAGCACTGCCGTCAACGAGGACGGCGGCGGCTCGACCCAGATGGTCGTGCGTGGGCGGCCGTATCTGGCCCCGGGCGAGCCGGCCCGGCCGGTTGCCAACGTGCTGGCGATGGTGTCGGCGTAGCTCAGCGGCAGCCAGGGACCTCGGCGAGCGGTGGTGCCGGGCCCTTCGGTCGGTGGTGCCTGGTGCTCGACTTCGACGGCACCATCCTCGACACCGAGCAGCCCGTCTACCAGTCATGGGCCGAGCTGTGGCAGGCCCACGATCTCGAGGTGCCCAGGTCCCAGTGGCAGGCGATCATCGGGACCGACGGGGTGTTCGACCCCTGGCGGGAACTGCAGCGGGCCGTGGGCCGCGACCTCGACCCGGCGCTGTTGGAACAACGCCGCCAGCGGCGCGACGAGCTGCAGGCGTCCTACCTTCCGCGCGAGGGAGTCCTCGAGTGGCTGGCCGAAGCGGAGCGGCTCGGGGTCCCGGTCGCGGTTGCCTCCTCGTCGCCGGTCGAGTGGGTCGAGCGTCACCTCGACCGGTTGGGATTGGTACGCCATTTCGAGGCCCTTGTCTGCTGTGACGGCGTCGTGCCGGCAAAGCCCGACCCCACCTCGTACCGGGAGGCCTGCCGGCGGCTGGGAGCCGACCCCGCGCTGTCGGTAGCGGTCGAGGATTCCCCTCACGGCGTACAGGCCGCGGTCACCGCGGGCCTGTTCACGGTCGCGGTGCCCCACGGCTTGACGGCGGACCTCGACCTTTCGCGGGCCGACCTGGTGGTGGCGTCGCTCGGCGAGCTGACGCTGGCAGAAGTTCGCGACATGGCCTGGGCCCGCCGTCTGGACCGGGGCGGGGGGGGCGGGTCGTAAGTTCGGGCGATGTCCCGAGGTCGTGGCGCTGGCCCAGGTCGTGGCGCTGGCCCAGGTCGTGGCGCTGGCCTAGGCCGTCGGCAGACGGGTGGCGATCTGCCAGAGGTTGCCGAGCGGGTCTTGCACCATCGCCCGGTGGTCCCCATATGGGGTGTCTTGGGGCTCCTCCACGGTGACGGCCCCCGCCTCAATGGCCCGTCGATAGGCGGCGTTGGTGTCCTCCACGTAGACATAGAGGAACGCGGAGAACTGCTGGCGCTCGCCCGCCGCCGACACCAGGAGGCGGGAGTCGCCGATGCGGATCTCAGCCGGTCGGTCCAAGGCGACGTCGCCCGTGGCGCCGAAGACGGCTCGTAAAAACTCGACCTGGGCGCCAACGTCGGCGACGACCAGGCGGGGGGTCACGGTGTGGTATCCGGGCGGGAGTTGGGTCTCCATATCGGCGGGCTCCTTTCCGGGGTCCATCGAAAGCCTGCCACCCCGCGAGGGCGACCGGCGCGGTTGGTGCGACGGGCGGCACCAGTAAGCGGATTCGACCAGGTCGTCTGACTTAACACCGCTAACGCGAGTGCCGGGCGCTATAGAGGCTGTCGCATTACTTGTTGCTGGGCCGCGGGTGGGGCCCGGACACCGTCCCGCGTGGTGGCATCACCCACCGCCCGCTGCGGACACAGTCTTGGTGACTTTTGTGACACCTGGTGACCAAACAGTGCGGATTTCGGTCGAAAGTGGCACCAACAGCCACAGATGTACAC
>JBOGGN010000287.1:0-3363 GCA_050744165.1 Acidimicrobiales bacterium
CTCCGCCCCGTGCCCGGTCAGGGCCAGAAACACATCGTCCAGCGACGGCCGCCGCATCCCCAGGTCCTCGGTCACGATGGCTGCCGCGTCCAAGGCCCGTACCGCGTCGATCAGGGCGTCGGAGCCCCGGACGCCGACCCGGATGCTGACCCTGGCCGTTTCGGGGTCGACCGTCGGCTCACCGTCCGCCAGCCCGGCAACGGCCTGTGCGGCCTCCCCCAGGCGGCTGCGGTCGACGACCACGAACTGGACGACCGCGCCGCCGATGCGGTCCTTCAGGCTCTGCCCGGTCCCCGCGGCAATCACCAGGCCGCGGTCGATGACGACGATCTCGTTGGCCAGCTCGTCGGCCTCATCGAGGTACTGCGTGGTGAGCAGCAAGGTCGTGCCTCGAGCCACCAGTTCCCGGATGACCTCCCACATGCCGAGGCGGCTGCGGGGGTCGAGCCCCGAGGTGGGCTCGTCGAGAAACAACACCTTCGGTCGTGCCACCAGGCTCGCCGCCAGGTCGAGGCGCCGCTGCATGCCCCCGGAATAGCCCTTCGCGGGCCGATCGGCGGCATCGATCAACTCGAACCGCTCCAGCAGCTCGCCGGCCCGTTGCCGAGCCTGCGAGGGAGTCAGGTGGTAAAGGCGGCCCATGATCTCGAGGTTCTCCCGCCCGGTGAGCTCCTCCTGGATGGCGGCCGATTGGCCCGCCAGGCCGATCACCTCCCGGACTGCGGCCGCCGAGCGCACCACGTCCCGGCCTTCGACCAGCGCCCGCCCCTTGTCCGGCTGGAGCAGCGTCGTAAGGATCTTGACGGCCGTGGTCTTGCCGGCGCCGTTGGGGCCGAGCAGCCCGAGCACCTGGCCGCGCTCGACCACCAGGTCGATGCCCCGCAACGCCTCGACCGAGCCGAACGACTTGTGCAAGCCCTCTACGACAATGGCGGGCCCATCCCATTTCGGCGCACCGTTCTCGCTCACCGCACCTCCGCCGACCGAATCATCCGCTTCCACACCCGGGCCAGCTTGTCATACGGGTCGCTCGAGCCCGTAGCGATATTTCGACCGGTGCCCATGCAACTCGCCATGCCCGTTCACGGCGACCGGTCCCCAGGAGCGTGGACGAGGCTAACGGTGGCCGCGGCGCAAGACATCAACGGTCCTGCATGAGAACGGCCTCGGCGGCGGCCATCACCCCGTGGAATCCCATCTCTCCGAGGTCCAGATACGGTTGCCCGAGACCGTCGCACTCGGCCCTCAGATCCTCGCTCCACCGACGAATCCATCGCGGAATGCCCTCCCGTTCCTCGGCGGAAGCAGCGTCGTGCCAGCGGTTCACCCCCCGGTAGGAGGCGAGATCGTCGGACGAATAGGTGGCATGCCCGAGGAAGCAGGCCCGTACGGACACCCCATCGAGGGCCACGGTCAGACGAGTGACGTGGCGAGGCAGCCATTGCACCCCTTCCACGAGGAACGTCGCCGACTGGGCGAGGGCGGCGTTGGCAGCTCGCTCGAGGAATGGGTACATCATCTCGGCGAAGGGCACGGGATCGTTGAGGCCGCAGTCGAGTTCGTTGATCTCTCGGACCACCGTCCCGAGCACGGTGCTCAGAATGTCGGTCGACAGCCACGGGACTCCTCGACGCGTCATGATCCGCTGTCCCAGCGCGCTCTTTCCGACTCGTGGAGGACCTCCCACGATGTAGAGCACTCTGGGCATGGGCCCATGATGCTCCTGGCTCTGCCAGGGCCACTGCGAGGTCCGTGTTCGGTCGGGTGGGCGAAGATGGTCAGGCGGTCGAACCGGCCGGCGGCGAACCCACCCGCTCGGCACCAGCCGACGCACCCGAGGCAGCCACCATGGCTGCGTTTCGCTTGACCTCGGCCGACGCTACCTGCCTGCGAATGGACCCGAAGTAGGCGACCGACGCCACCAGCCCGACCCCGAACGGCGCCCCGATGCCCTGGAAAGCCACCCACCGCGTGCGGCTGCGGCCGACGCTGGCCCAGTCGGCATGGCGCCGCAAGGTGGCGTCAACCGCCCCCCACAGCGGGATCCCGGCGACCGCGATGAACAGAAGCGTCAGCCCGAGCAGCCGGTAGTTGGTCGGGATGAGGAGGGCCAGCGCCGAGGCGATCAGCACGCCGACCAGTACCGGCCGGACGATCCCGTCGGGGGCCAGCGCTGAGCACCGAGCCCCCAGGTACACACCGGGGATGCTCCCCACGATCAGCGCCACGGCGATGCCGAGGTTGACGTGGCCGAACAGCACCTGTCCGGCCGCCGCCGACGCCACCAGCGGGATGGCCTGGACCAGATCGGTCCCGACCAGCGACTTGGACGTCAGGCGGGGATACAGGAGCATCAACAGGACGATCATCAGCGACCCCGACCCGACCGAGGTCATGCCGACCATGAGGCCGCCGACGAGGCCGACGAGCACCGTCGGGACGGGCTTGATGGAGTGGGGCTGGACGTTCATCACCTCGCCGGCGCCGACCCGCTGGCGGGCTCGGGCGTCGAGCGTCGCCTTGGCCACGATGGCGAGCGACGCCACCAGGAGGGCCCAGCCGAGCAGGAGCTTGACTTGGTTCTGGTGGTGACCCCCGAGGCGGTTGACCAGGTACGCCCCGGCGAAGCCCGACGGCACCGAGCCGAGGGCCAGCCACTTGACGAGTTCCCATTGGACCGTGCGCTTGGCGGTGTGCACCGCCGCCCCGACCGGCTTGTTGACGAGCGAGCTCACGAGGTCGCTGGCCACCGCCACCTTGGGGTCGATCTTGAAGACCACCACCAGCAGCGGGGTCATGAGGGCGCCCCCGCCCATCCCCGTCAGCCCGACGGCGAATCCGGCGATCAGGCCGGCGAGGACGAGCAGGATCGAGTTGGGATGGTGGGCCAGCCCAAGCAGCACCGCCCCATTCAAGCACATTTCCTACCACTGCGATCAAGAAAGACGGAATGGGGGGGAAAAGGCGCCGCCCCACCCGCCACCGCCCCTCGGAGCGACCTCGTGAGGTCCGGCAGTCCGACGCCGATTACCTGTCGGAGCCCTCCATGGCCTTGCTACGCTGGGCGCACCCAACGGGGGCGTAGCTCAGTTGGTAGAGCGCTTGCATGGCATGCAAGAGGTTCGTGGGTTCGATTCCCATCGCCTCCACGTAACGCAGAAGAGCTGGTCAGAGCCACTTTATGCCAGCTCCAGGAGGGCGACCTTCGGAGTTGGTCGAGGTGGCTCCATCGGTGTGCGGAGGAGGTATCCGGATGCCGCCCCGAGCAGCGGTCAAGGGGTCGTCGACGAATGGCTGGCCGCCGGCTACCAGGTCAACGAAGTCGGCCACCGATACGGTGGCCCCAAGTTCCAGCGGTCACGG
>JBOGGN010000288.1:0-6174 GCA_050744165.1 Acidimicrobiales bacterium
ACCGCATCCAGGACCCCGCGAAGCTCCGCCGTCTGGTTGTCAACCTCATCAACGAAGAGACCTGGACCTCCGTCGACGCCGACATTAAGGGCGACGCCTACGAGGGGCTGCTGCAGAAGGGCGCCGAGGACACCAAGTCAGGCGCCGGCCAATACTTCACGCCGCGGGCGCTGATCCGAGCGATGATCGCCTGCCTACAACCCAAGCCGGGCGAGACGATCGCCGACCCTGCGTGTGGAACCGGCGGGTTCCTGCTCGGCTCACGAGTGGATAGTCGATCGTCATATCGCGGGGATGGACGCCGACGACAAGCGGTTCCTGCGCGACGACGCGGTCCACGGGTGGGAGATCGTCGACGGCACCGCCCGCTTGTGCGCGATGAACATGCTGCTGCACGGCATTGGCTCACCGAACGGCCCGAGTCTCGTGACCGTCGCCGACGCGTTGCGCGCCGATGCCGGCGTGCGAGTCGACATGGTCGCCGCCAACCCGCCGTTCGGTCGGAAGTCGTCGATGACGATGGTCAACGAGGCGGGTGATGCCGAGCGGGAGGACCTCGTCATCGTTCGCGACGACTTCTGGGCCTCGACGTCAAACAAGCAGCTCAACTTCCTCCAACACATCAAGGGGATGCTCAAGATTGGCGGGCGAGCTGCGGTGGTGCTCCCCGACAACGTGCTCTTCGAGGCCGGTGCAGGCGAGACGATCCGTCGTCGACTACTGGCCGAGTGCGACCTCCACACGATCCTGCGCCTGCCGACCGGGATCTTCTACAAGCCAGGTGTCAAGGCCAATGTCGTGTTCTTCGACCGCAAGCCGGCTGCCGCGGACCCGTGGACCGATGGGTCCTGGATCTACGACCTACGCACCAACAAGCACTTCACGCTCAAGACCAGCCCGCTGCGCTCGGAGGATCTCACCGACTTCGTCGACTGCTACCGAGCCGACGACCGATCGAAACGCATTGAGTCCGGACGTTTCCACCGCTTCGCCTACGACGTGCTGACCGCCCGCGACAAGGCCAACCTCGATATCACCTGGCTGCGCGACGAGTCGCTCGACGATGCCAGCACGCTTCCTGCCCCGGGCGTGCTCGTCGCCGAGATCGTGGAGGAGCTGCAGGCCGCCCTCATCCAGTTCTCTGAGCTCGCTGCCTCGCTGCCGCTCGAGGCGCCGGAGGGTTCCTGACTGACGCCTTGCAGCCCACCCTGACGCGCGATCGAGTCGTGACCGCGGCGCAAGGGGATCGGGGGCGGCTGATGAATAATGGCCAGTTGCGGGAGCTGGGGTTCCCGTCTTCTTTGACGACAATACGACCGTGTCCGCTGGTTCAGTCGTATGTGTCGTGGTCGCCGAACAGGGGATCGGTGTCTGAGGCGGCGTCCAGTGCTGCCTGGAACTCGACTACGAGATCGCCGGTAGTCATGTTTTGGAAAAAGTCCCGGCCCTGGTCCGACAAACTGGGATCACCGGCGCGGCGGCGGTGACGACGGCATTTGTCCTACAACTCGTCTCTGAGGCTCACCTCTTCCATAGTGCCTCCCGTTTGCTCGCCCGTGTTCGGTGACTACGAGACACGCCGAGCCGCTGTGAGCGTTTCGCCGCTGATCTCCATGAAACCGGGACGGGTCGTGTGCCGCGTACGAGAGGCAGGTTGAGAGGACCCGGGTAAGGCGTCCATCGTGTGGGCGTCGCCGTGCCCGCTGCGTGCCCGTAGTGCGGGCACGAAGGGGTCGTCAGCGGTCGCTAACGGTAACCAAGGGGAGGACAGGCAGTAGTCGTTGACCTGGTCTTTCGCGAAAACCACCCGCTCACCGAGGTTCTCGAAAAGCGATGGACGCTACGTTCGCAACGTAGAAGTCGCCGGTTCGAGTCCGGTCACCTCCACCAGCGTTTCTACCCCGTCCGCACAAATCCACGGCGGCCCTGTCGGGCATTGCTCGGCCCCCAGACGACGCTCACCCTTTCGACTTCTCCGAGCCTTCCGCCGCCGAAATCGGCAGGTGGGCCGAGCAGAAAGCAGCCTGCTTCCGTTGGAGCGGCCGTTTCATCTAGGCAGACACGAACCAGGCGACCATGAGCAGGCCAGGGAGCAGGATAGCAACGGACAGGAGGTAGGCGGCGACCCATTGCCTGGACCGGCTGGTGGTGCCGTCGGCGGCGGTGATGTCCCGTAACTCGAGCACCGGCGCCGGCCCCCGCCGGTACCAGCCGTGGACGAGCACCTCCTGGTCTGCGTAGCGGCCCGCCCGGAGGGTGGCAAAGAAGCTTCGGGCGCCCGGGAACGGTTGGCGGTAGAGGACCGGGACGAAGCCGGATTGGTCCTGGACGACCAGATCGGGCGACAGGACGTAGCCGGGCGTGCCCCGGCCGATGACGCGGCCTCGGACGCTGACCGGCAGGCCCCGGATCGGTGACGCGTCCAACCGGGTCAGCAGGGAGGTCACCCGGTCGACCGGTTCGGGAGCCGTGAGGGGGTCTCGGTACATAGTCCGCGCCACCATGGCGAGTCCGCCTGCCAGCAGGCTCCACGCCACCACCCGCCAGTCATGGACTTCTTCAGCCAGCACGGCCACGATCAGCAGCGCCGGCCCGGTGTAACGCAGCACAAGTTCCGGGAGAAAGCGGCGCCTGGCACCGCGGAGCTCGGCCCGGTCGCAGGCGCCCTCTACCCGCGTGGCCGACCAGTGGGTGGGTGCACCGGCCAGACCCGAGCGTTCCAGGGCGGCGATGCGCCGGACGACGATCGGGTGGCTGGACAGCTTCTCCTGGAAGCGGCCCCACGGGTTGCACAGCTCCCAGCGCATGGCGCCCATCACCTCGTCGGCTGCCATGCCCTCCTCGCAGGCAACGACCATGGCCGCCCCTTGGGACGGATCGGCGATTCCCAACATCCGGGCGGCCAACATCCGGTGACCCTGGCGTGCCACCTGCGCCGCTTCCTCGTGGGCGGCCCGCTTCTCGGAACTCGATTTGTCCTTCGCCGACTCCCGCAGCTCACGGGCTTGGGCGGCCCGATTGGCGTCGATCTGGCCCATCCCGTAGGCCACTTTCACCAGCGCCGATGCCATGGCGTCGCCGTTGCCAGTGACGGCGCAGGAGTGGTGGTCCGCCCCGTATTCCCTCGCCCGAGCCAGGGCCAGCACCGCCAGCTGGGACACAAAGAAGCCTGCGTAGGCGCCGATGACAACGAGAATGGAGTGTGCCCGCCGCGACACCCTGGCCCCGAGATATAGGTAGTAGAGAATCATCGGGACTGCCGCGGCCGCGGTCATCACGACGAAATCCCGGTTGGCCACATGACCGATTTCGTGGCATACCACCGCGTCCAACTCATCGTCATTCAGGCGCTCCAGGAGGCCGCGGCTGACCCAGATCCGAGCGTCGCGCCTGGTATGACCGAAGGAGAAGGCGTTGGGCGTGCCGTCATCGATGATGCCCAGCTTGACCAGCGGCACCGAAGACTGGCGGCACCGTTGGGCCACGATGTCCCCGATCCGGTGCTCGGTGACATAACGGTCACCATGGCGGTCGACGACATTCGCCGGGATCAACCATTCAACCAACCGTGGGCTTATGGCGTACTCGGTCCCGACAAGTGCCACTGCGCCCACCGCCGGCACCCATACCGGCACTCCGAGCACCACAAGCACTGCTCCCGCGCCGGCGAGGAACGCCGCCAGGACACCTACCGAAAGCAACGAGCGGCGCAACACATACGCAGACATACGGCGCCCTCCGAAATTTCAGGCTTCTCGTAGAGATATCCCGATGAAGGCCACCGTCAAACGTCGTCCAAGTGGCAAATATGCTGGGCCTTCGCATCGCGCCCGCTGCCATCGCCGGCCGCAACGCCCGCCGCCGGTGCCGTGCCCGCCGGCGCCTACCTCTCCTTTCTTACTGTGTCCGGCTTCCGGGGCATCGGCCCCCCCTGCTGCAACTGAAGTGGGAAGTCCAGCTTCGCCGAGGGCTTCGAGGTTCTCCTGACCGGCGGTCTGCGCCGCTGGGCCGCCCTGTCGGCGGTATGGCGAGAGGGGTGGCGCAACCTGCACGACGGCGCCGCCCCATTCCTACGGGCCGAGCTGGTCTTGGAGGGGAGCGGGCCGGTCACTGTTGAGCGGCGATGGGCGCCGGGGGCCGATATCGACCACGGCGAGGCGTCGATCCACGGTGCGTCCGGTGACGCCGGCACGATTGAGCAGCTCGGTTGGACCGTGGCGTTGTCAGAGTTTCGGCCGTTCCTCTGTCACGCCGACTTGGAAGAGTTCTTCGGTCGCCCATCGGACCTTCACGCCGTGCTGGCGTCGGTGCTCGGTCTCGAAGACCTGGCCAACGCGGCGGAGCGCATGGCCGGAGCCCGCAAGACCCGTGAGAACGTTATGAAAACGGCCAAGTCGGCACTGGAACCGATCCTGCAGAAGGTCTCGGGGATCGACGACGCCCGGGCCCGCCGGCGCCCTCTCGGGCCAAAAATGGGACCTCGAGGCCGCCTGCCAGGCGTCGCTCGACGCCGCCGTGCTTCATGCAGACCCGACCGCATCCTGGCTGCACCGCCAGGCGAACCTTGCCGTCACCGGTCCCGACGAGGTACGCGCCGCCGTCACCACCCTTCGAGTGGCGGCCGACCGTCTGCTGGCGGTCGCCGGCACCGAGTCCTACCGCTCCCGGGAGCTGGCGGGCCTGCTCACCGCCGCCATCGGCCACCACCGGGCGCACGGCGACGGCGACTGCCCCGTCTGCGGCCGGGTCGCGGCGCTCGACGAGTCCTCGGAACGAAGGACCGAGGCGCAGATCGCCCGCCTGGAGAACGAAGCCGCCGAGGCCGAAGCCGCCACCGTCGAAGCCGGCCAGGCTCCGGCTGCAGGCCGGCGCCTGATGGCGGCGGTACCAGCGGGCCTTGAGCCTTCTCCCGTGCCCGAGATCGACGTGGCCGCCGCCACCCGGGCCTGGGCGGCGTGGTCCCACCCCCCAGGCGGTGCCGATGCCGACGCCGACGGGCTTCAACGCCTGGCGGACCACCTGGAGGCCTGTTGGCCGGGACTCGACGCCACCGTCGATGCCCTCCGCCAGCAGGCGCGAGCGGTCTTGGCGGCGCGCCAGGACGCACTGGGCGCCGGTGGCGACAGAGGTCGTGGTGTGGTGCGCCACAGCCGCCACGGCAAGCGCAGGCGCCGCCGTGGTCCCGGACATCAAGCAGTCGGACGGGTGGCTGAAGGCGGTCAACGACGAGATCCGAAAACGCCCGCCTATCGCCGACCAAGCAAGGGCGATCTGGGGCCCAACTCCGCCAGGAAAGCAACGTCGAGGTGGGTGACATCCGCCTGTCAGGATCGGCGACGCGCGCCCGCGTCGACATCGACGTGACCGTCGACGGAAGCAAGGCACAGGCGTTGGGCGTGATAAGCCAGGGCGAGATCAACGCCTTGGCCCTCAGCGTCTTCCTGCCCCGCGCGACCCTGCCGGCCAGCCCGTTCCGTTTCCTGGTCATCGACGACCCGGTGCAGGCGATGGACCCGGCAAGGTCGACGGCCTAGCCCGGGTCATGGCCGAGGTTGCCGAGCGCCGGCAGGTCGTCTTCTTCACCCACGACGACCGTCTCCCCGAAGCGGTCCGCCGACTGGGCCTGCCCGCCACCTCCCAAAGCTCTCGCCGAATCCGTAGCTGTAAGCCCGAAGCTCTACGAACATCCAGAGCGAACCTCTCGACCGGAGGAATGGCGGGGAAAAGGGGAGCGCCAACCGGGCAAGGCCGTCGGTCCCTTCGCACGTCCTGCCAATCGAAAAGTCCCGCGGCCCCGATCCTCAATGACATCCCGATCTCGCCCGGCTCGTCGGGTCTGGCGCAGGACTTGCGCCCCGTGCCTGGAGGTCCAAAGGCGGAAATACACGATTCCAGTCCGGCGGGATCGGGCCGCTTGGTGCAGGAGCAGCCGCCGCGCCGGGGTGTCGAGCCCATCCTCGCCGGGTCCGATCTGTCATGGCCACGACAGCCGGCCAGGAGGCGCGATTTCATCTGGTCGCGGACCGGTTCGATCGTCGTATACGGCGCCGGGTGAAACGTCTCGTCCTGCAAGGACAGCCACCTCTGGAGGGCGATATCGTGCCTCTTGCGGTCGCGTACGCGGATCGCATACTCTGGACCGTCGGCCAGGCGCGGCCAACCAGAATGTTCCGA
>JBOGGN010000289.1:0-1661 GCA_050744165.1 Acidimicrobiales bacterium
GTCGTCGAGCCCCCAAAAGTGCGAAAGTCGACTAGGTGAGTGAGCAGAAAGTCAGTCGGGGTGCTCGCGATCTGATCGCCGGCGTAGGAGAATTACAGCGCTGTAGTCCTCCACTTCCCCGAAGGCGGTTGCAGTGCTCGGTCGTGTTGATGCGCAGGGTTCGCTCCTCCAGACTCGGCTGATGAGACGCCACCTGGTGACCAAGGGCTCCTTCTACGAGCGCCTGGCCGAGCACGGCGACGAGATCATCAGCGACGAGGACTTCGCCCACCTGTATGCCGAGGGCAAGGGACGCCCGTCGATCCCCCCGTCGGTGATGATCAAGGCGATGTTGTGCGCCACCCACGACCGCACCTCGGACGCCGAGACCTCCCGGAGAACCCGGGTGGACTCGGACTGGAAGGCAGCCATGGGGGTCGACGACTGGTTCGAGGGCATCGGGGCAACCACGTTCTCGCTGATGCGGGCGCGCATGGTGGCCCACGACGCCGACGGCGCCCTGTTCGAAAAGACCCTCGAGCACGCCGTGGAGACGGGGATCTTCACCGAGCCGCTGCGGGCCATCATCGACTCCTCCCCGGTGCACGGATCCGGAGCGGTGGCGGAGACCTACGAGCTGATCCGCAAGGCCGCCGGGCGCCTGGTACGGGCCCTCGGCGGGCGCATCGACGCCGAGTTGTCGGCCAAGGTCATCGCCCTGGCCGAGGCCAAGCCGGACATCGACTGGGACGACCCCGCCGCCCGCCGGGCCCATCTCGCCGAACTCGTCGAGCTCGCCGCCACCCTGGTGGGCGTCGCCGCCCCGGAGACAGGAGCCGATCCCGACGTGGCCGAGGCATCCGAAGTGCTGGCCAAGGTGGTCCTCTCCGACGTGGAGGACACCGGGGATGGCCCCGGGATCCGCCAGGGGGTGGCCCCCGACCGCATCGTGTCGCACTCCGATCCCGAGATGCGCCACGGCCGCAAGTCGGCCTCCCGGCGCTTCGACGGCCACAAGATGGACCTCATGACCGACGAGGAGACCGAGCTGGTCCTCGGCGTGGAGATCCGCCCGGGCAACGCCGGCGACGCCGAAGGCGCGCTTCCCCTGTTGGACAAGGTGTCCGGCCTCGAGGGGATCGTCCTCGACACGCTGCTCGGCGACATGGCCTACTCCGACGGGGATGTGCGCGCCGGCGTCGAGGAGCGGGGCGCACAGATGGTGGCCAAGGTCCCTCCGGTCGCCAATGGCGGGCGCTTCCCCAAGACGGACTTCGACATCGACACCAAGGCCGGTCTGGTGACCTGCCCGGCGGGGGTGGCAACCACCGACGCCCGCCCGGCCACCGACCACAAGGGACGCCGGGCAACGATGTTCGTCTTCCCCGCCGAGGTCTGTGCGGCCTGTCCCCTGCGCGAGGCCTGCACCACGGCCAAGGACGGGCGCCACATCGTCGTCGGAGTCCATCACGACCGCATCGAGGCCGCCCGGGCGGCCCAGGCCGAACCCGCGACCAAGGCCCTGCTGCGCCTGCGGGCCAAGGTGGAACGCAAGATCGACCACCTCCAGGACCTCGGCATGCGCAAGGCCCGCTACCGGGGACGACGACGAACCATGCTGCAGGCTCTGCTTGCAGCCACGGTGGCAAACTTCTCCAGCCTCGTCGTGCTCGACGCGTTCC
>JBOGGN010000290.1:0-4285 GCA_050744165.1 Acidimicrobiales bacterium
TTATGCGATTGGTGGAACTAGCCGCGACGCACGTGCTCGGCGGCAGGAACCTCACGCCGGCGAGCCTGCCGGGCGAAGGTGCCAACGCCAGCGCCGAACAGCGCCAGGCCAAGAACGCCCAGAGCAATCGTCAGCGCCAAAACACCGCTGTTAGACGGCGAGGACGCCACAGTGCCGCCCTGAACCGCGCTCGGGGCAACAGCCGCATGCTGGCCAGGAGCCAGGATCTCGAAGGCCGCGCGGGCCGGAGTCCCATACTCGTCAACACCATTGGCCTGCTGCGTGGCAACCAGCACGTAGTACCCAGGCTGGGCGCTCGGGATGGTCACTTGCGCAGAGATATTCCCGGTCGCATCCGGGTTCACAGTCGCCAGAACGGGACCGGCAACGCCATTCCAGTGAATGGCAACCGGGACCGCCGGGCCGCTCGACGCCACGTGGAACGACGATCCGGTAACGGTGATCGTGTTGCCAGACGCGCCAGCAGCATTGCTCAGGTTGAGCGTTGCGAGATTGGTGCAAGCCCAAGCCGCGGAAGCGGCGATGAGCAGACCTGCACCGAGGACACCGAAGCCCAAAAGCACACGGCGTACACGCATAAGGCCCTCCTCCTTATTGCTTGTGAGGGCACGGTGCCCTTCTTCGCAGAGAGTACACCACAGCAGAAGTCCTGGTCAAGAGTGAGGTCGTCCTGTAGTGGTATAACATCTAGATGCGTTTTACCTCTAAGCATTTGGAACCTACCGACCAGGGGTTTTGCGGCCGAACAGCGACAGATGGCCCAACCGGGGCGTCCCTACGCTCGGCGGGCTCCAAACCACAGACCCTCGAAACAAAGGCCTGCGAGGAGGAAGCCCAGCATCACCAGTTGCTCGTCGCCGCCGATCACACTGTGGCCAGCGACCGTTTCGGCCAGAAAAAATCCGCCGAGGGCGAGCCAGCTGGCGCCGGTGACCGCACAGTGCGGCTGCCGGCAGCGCCAGAAGTTGAGAGCGCACCAGGCGCCGCCGGCCAGCGCCGCCAGCGCGTCGACCAACAGGTACCACGGCGACGCCAATCGGCCCGCCACGTACATGAGGGCGATCACCCCGGCGAAGTAGCAGCAGGCGGGTAGACCGGGGCGGGGCAACAGGCGGTCGACCCGCCGCTTGGCCTCGGTGTCGGCGGCCAGGCGGGGCAGCCAGTACCGGCTTCGAGTCGGGATGCAAGATCTGGGGGAGCTGTCGGTTTCGGTCATCGCAGTGACCGTACGGCCTCCCCCCGGGGGGAGAGTCAAGGGGTTTCGGCGCCGAAATGTGGATCCTGAGCGCGGAAGTCGGCGGCGCCTCCAAGCTCGGCCCGGAACGCCTCCTCGTACTCGGCGATGCGCTCAAGGCGCGCTCGGAGCTCAGCGATGCGGGTCTCGGTGCGGGCCCGCACGGCACGCAACACCTCGCCCAGCGCCGGGCCCACCGGTCGCGAGGCGGGCGCCAGGTAGGCGACGCTGACTTCGCAGATCTCAGCGACCGTGAGGCCCAGACTCCGGAGGGTGGTGATAACCCTGACGCACCACAAGGCCTCGTCGTCGAAGAGGCGGTAGTTGCCCGGGCTGCGGCCAACGCTATAGATAAGGCCTCGGTCCATGTAGTCCCGGAGCGCCTTCACCGGAACCCCGGTCCGGCGAGACAGCTCCCCGATCGTGAGATGCGCCGGTCCCCTCCGGGCGGCCGTCACACGGGAGGCCCGGCCACGATCCCCCACCGCCCAGCGGCGGTCTGGCCGGACTGCAGGACGACGAGGCCCTCGCCGCTGACCAAGGCGTTGGGCGGGCAGCTCATCGGCTCGATCGCCACCGCCGTTCGGCGTTGCTCGGTGCTGGCAAGGTGGTCGCCGGTATACACCTGCAGCCACCGGTAGCTGGCGTCGACCCACAGCGACACGGTGTGGCCGTCGGGGCCCGCGTCGCACAGCACGCTCCACGCCCGGCCGCTGGGGTCGCGCTCCAGGTCGGTGAAGGTGTCGTCCATTTGGATGTCCCCCACCTCCCGGGAAGCCCGAAAATCCAGCCGGGTGCCGGCCACCGGCTCGGATCCGGTGGGCAGCCCTCGCTGGTCAACGATCAGGTGGGTGGCGGTGGGCAGAGTCAACCGGCAGGCGTCGACGCGCTCGGCGCCGGTGGTCAGGTACGGGTGGGCGCCGATGCCGTAGGGGGCGGGTCCGGCACCGACATTGGTCGCCGACACCGTGACCTCGAGGCCGTGGGTGTCCACCACATAGGCGGCCTCGAGGTCGAGCACGTGAGGCCAGCCCGGTTGGGCGTGGAGCCGGAGGCGCAGCGTCACCGAGTCCTGCGCGTGGGCGACCAGGGTCCAGTTGGCCCAGCGGGTGAGGCCGTGGATGGCGTTGCTGCCAGCCGGCTCGGTGAGAGCGAGTTGCTGGCTGCGGCCCTGGAAGCGGTAGCGGCCGCCGTCGACACGGTTGGGCCACGGAATGAGCAGCTGGCCCCGGCCACCGGAGCAGGGCATGTCCTCGGGGTAGCCGTCGACCAACGGCCGGTCTTCCCACCGAAGCTCCCGCAGGCCGGCGCCCACCTGGACCACCGTGGCCTGGTAGCCGCCTGCGGCGATGCGGTACTGCTCGCCTGAGGGTGGCGCCACTCCCACGGTGTTCCTTCCTACCAGTCTCCCGACGCTCGCGACTTCGGGCGACGGTTGCAGCCTTCAGGGTCCGCTGTCGCCAAGGTCGTTTTCGTCGGCCTCATCGCCGGATCCCTCGTGACCCGAGGCCTCCTCGCGAGCGGGCTCGTCTCCGTCGCCGGCCGCATCTTCGATCCATCGGTCATCGGTTGTTTGCTCACCGCGGCCGGCGGCGTGGGCGCGGACTTCTGGTTCGTTGTAGAGGTCGCCGGTGTAGTGGAGGACACCACCGGTCGGCGACCACCAGGGTGGAGCCGTACCAGGTGGCCTTGTAGGCGAGCTGGCGGCGCAGCTCGGCCGGGGAGGCGTCGAGGATGGCCCGGTTCAGCCCTGCCTTGGCCCGCCGCCCCGAGCCCCGGGCCGAGGCGGTCATCCCGGTCACGTTCAAATCCTCGACGACAATGGTGCCGTAGGTGGTGGCCAGGCGGGTGGTCAGCTGGTGGAGGCCATCGGAGCGGGCGGCTGCCACCTTGGTGTGGGTGCGGGCCAGGGCGTCCCTGGATCGCCGCCAGCGTTTGGAGGGGACACGGCCGTGGGCCGGTCCTTGGCGTCGGGCGCAGCGGCGCTGGAGGCGGGCTATGCGTCGGGCGTAGCGGGACAGGGGCTTGGGGTTTGCGACCACCTCGCCGGTGGAGACCACGGCCAACGAGGTCACGCCGACGTCGACGCCGACGACCGTGGCGGGCTGGGTGGGTGTGGCCTGCGGCCGTTGCACCTGGCAGCCGAAGCTCACATACCAGCGCCCCGCCGACTTCGACACGGTGGCCGACAGGATGCGGGCGGTCCCCGCGTCCAAGAGCCCGACGAGGCTGGCCGTTGGCTCCTTGGTGCGCATGACGCCGATGCGGGGCAGGCGCACGTGGCGGTGGTCGGTGACCCCGAAGCTGCCGGTAGTCACCCGGAACGACCGGCGCGACCCCCGGCGGTGGAACCGGGGGAAGCCGATCCGGCGACCCTTGCGCTTCCCCCGACGCCACTTGGACCAGCCGTCCAGGGCCCGGGCCAGGGCGTCCAGGCCCGAGCTGTAGGCCTCCTTGGAGTTCTGCGCCCACCAAGGGGCCACCTCGGCCTTGGCCGAGTTCCAGCATCGGCGCAGGGCGGCCAGGCTCCACGGCACCGGGCCGGCCACGTCGTCGGCCCAGACTTTGGCCTCGGCTGCGGTGGCCCCCTGGCGCAGGGCCAGAGCGCTCAGAGCCTGGTGGGCGGCCAGGGCGTCGACGACGGTGGCCAGGCCCCAGTTGTAGGCGAAGCGGGCCGCCCCCGCGTGGGAGGCCAGCGCCGATCGAGCCTGGTTGTTGGGGTCCAGCTCGAAGCGGAACGCCTGGTGGACCAGCACCTAGGCCGCCGCCTGAGACTGGGCGCCCACAAGCGCCGCCTGCGGCCGGCGTCGGGCCGTGCGCCGTCTGTAGAGACGGGCGCAGAAGCTCGTGTACACCTCCACCATGTCGCGCACCAGGTTGTCGGCCACCTCCACCTCCTCGACCACCACCAGCCGCCGGCCCTGGGCGGCCAGGGCGGCCTCCAGGTACTCGACGCCGAAGCGAGCCAGGCGGTCACGGTGGCCGACCACAATGACGCCCATGCCGGGGTCCCGCAGAAGCGACAGGAGC
>JBOGGN010000291.1:0-9170 GCA_050744165.1 Acidimicrobiales bacterium
CGTCCTGCGAAGGGGCGGGTATTTTGCAATCCGGCCGATTTTCCAGCCGTCCCGGCCGATTTGGTCGGGAGGCACATCAAATTCGCAAACGAGCCGATCGGCGGGTAGGGCTCGTGCACAAATAGCGCCAACCTTTGTTGGAGACGGCCACCGCGGATTCGAGGCCAACAGGCCATAACTTAACTCGGTTAATACAAGTGCAGGGCGTTATAGCGCCCTGCACTTGCGTTAACGATGATAAGTTGGCTCAACCGGTCCATCGCACGACGGCGGTTGGCGGCAACTCCTGCGGTACCTCGCGTACAAAGCGGAAGAAGCTGGTCGCGAGTTGATCGCCGTCGACCCCGCGACACTGGGCACTGCGAGAAGGACAACCGGCCCAGCCAGGCGGTGTTCCGATGTCAAGCCTGCGGCGACCAAGCCCACGGAGCCATCGACATCCTCGGGCCGGGCAGTCCCAGCGCCAACTACGCGAAGCCCACCAACAATCCGCATGAACCCGCAACGGCCGCTGCCTGCGCCCCCGGAAGACCCGCCGGGGTCAGGTGGCCGGTTGCTCTTTCGGCCCTGATCCCGTTACCATGGCCTTGCCATCGCACTTCCATTGACGGGGCACGTGCTCAACCCAGCGCCGTCAACGGCTGGGCGGGGGGATCCGGAGGCGGGGAAGGGATGTCGACCAACAGCGGTCGGATCCGGACCTCCGCTGACCATCCTCAAAGGCCGGCCGCGATGTCACCCCGCCTGCCACCTTTCCTGCTACTCAAATGAGGTAACCGATGAGCGAGCCCCAACTCGAGCGCTCGGTCCTGGAGGCCAAAGAGCGCGAGGAGCTCTTCGCCATCGCCGAGGCACTGGGCACCAAGCCTGGAAGCCGGGCCAAGAAGTCCGACCTGATCGAGCAGATCCTGCGGGCTACGGGCGTGATCGTCGACAGCCAGCCAGCGGCAACGGCGGCTAAGGGGTCGGCACCGGCCGCCGCTGGGTCGGCCTCCAGTTCCGGCTCCACATCCGCCCGGTCGGCCTCGGGCTCCATATCCGCCCCGTCGGCCTCGGGCTCCGCATCCGGCTCCACTCCCGGCTCCGCCGACGGCGCCGAGAAGCCCCGTCGGGCGCCCCGGGCCCGCAAAGCGGCGTCGCCGGCTGCGGCCGGTCCCGTCCACGACCAGGGCGACCTCCTTGCCGGGGCCGACGCCGGGACGGCGCATGGCAGCGAAAGCTCCTCAGGCGCGGATCGGGTCGCTGCAAGAGGTGAGGGGTCGACGGCTGCTTCGGGAGCCTCTGCGGCGTCGGCGGGCGCTGGTGCCGTCTTGGCAGGTAGCGGTTCGTCGGGAAGCGCGACCGGTACGCAGGCACCCAATGCGGCCGCCGCCCGCCACGATGGCAGTTCAGGCGCACATGGCTCGGGGGGCGGCCCGGCTGCCGGAAGCGGTTCACCCTCCGGTGGCGGCAGCGGCGGCAGCGGCAGCGGCGGCGGTGGCAGCAGCGGCAGCGGTGGTGGTGGCAGCGGCGGTGGTGGCAGCAGCGGCAGCGGTGGCAGCAGCGGCAGCGCACCGGCGAATGTCGCCAGGACCAACGGCCAGGCGGGTCATGGCTTCACCGCCCGGGGCGAGCGCGACCGGGCCGAGCAGCACGGCGACCATCGGAGCGATTCCGGTTCCGGCAACGGGCGAGTGGACGACACCGACGCGGACGGCAACTCCAACTACGCCGGCCGAGGGACGGGGCAACCCGGTCCCGGTGGCAGCCAGCAGGGGGCGGGCCAGCAGGGGGCGGGTCGATTCGACAGTGACCTCGGCAACCGGCGCAATCGCCGCCGGCGGGGTCGGGACCGCGGCAGCGAGCGAGCCCCCGGATCGGAGCGTGACCTCCAGGCCCAAGCCGAGATCGTCTTTTCCGGTGAGCCGGTGGCGGTCAAGGGTTTCCTCGACCTGCGCGAGGAGGGGTACGGGTTCTTGCGTACTCGCGGCTATCTCGCCAGCTCCAACGACGTGTACGTCTCCATTAGCCAGGTGCGCCGCTTCGCGCTGCGCAAGGGCGACGAGATCGAAGGTGGTTGCCGGCCCGCCGGCAGCACCGAAAAATACCCGGCCCTCCTGCGCATCGACACGGTGAGCGGGCTCACGCCCGACGAGGCCCGGCTGCGGCCGCGCTTCGAGGACCTGACGCCGCTCTTTCCAGACCAGAAGCTCAACCTGGAGACACCCGGAGACCCCGCCAACCTGACCGCTCGCATCGTCGATTTGATATCGCCTATCGGCAGGGGTCAGCGCGGGCTCGTCGTCTCGCCACCCAAGGCCGGCAAGACCACCGTGTTGAAGCAGATCGCCCACTCCATCGAAACAAACAACCCCGAGGTCGTCCTCATGGTGCTGCTCGTCGACGAGCGCCCCGAGGAGGTCACCGATATGCGGCGCTCGGTGAAGGGCGAGGTCATCGCCTCCACCTTCGATCGCCCCGCCGAGGAACACACCGCGGTCGCCGAACTGACCATGGAGCGGGCCAAACGGCTGGTGGAGCGGGGCAAGGACGTCGTCATCGTGCTCGACGGCATCACCCGCCTGGCCCGGGCCTACAACTTGGCCCAGCCCGCCAGCGGCCGAGTCATGTCGGGCGGCATCGATACAGGGGCCCTGTACCCGCCCAAGAAGTTCTTCGGCTCGGCGCGGAATATTGAGGAGGGCGGATCGTTAACGATCCTGGCAACCGCTCTGGTCGAGACGGGAAGCAGGATGGACGAGGTCATCTTCGAGGAGTTCAAGGGCACCGGCAACATGGAGCTCCGGCTGGACCGCAAGCTGGCCGAACGCCGCCTCTACCCGGCCCTCGACGTCAACGCCAGCTCCACCCGCCACGAGGAGTTGCTGTTCGACCACCAGCAGCTGCAGTCGGTCTGGAAGCTGCGCCGGGTGCTTACCGCCCTCGCCAACGACGGCAGCGACGCCGCCAGCCTGCAACTGTTGATGGACAAGATCCGCTCGACCAAGAGCAACGCCGAATTCCTCGCCGAGATCGCCAAGACCCCGGCGCCAACCCTGTAGGAGTCAGCAATGAAGACAGATATCCATCCCAGCTACGTCGACGCCCAGGTGACGTGCTCGTGCGGCAACTCGTACACCACCCACTCGACGAAGTCGCAACTGCACACCGAGCTGTGCAACGAGTGCCACCCGTTCTATACCGGCAAGCAAAAGCTGGTCGACACCGGTGGGCGGGTCGAGCGTTTCGAGCGTCGCTACGGTCGGCGCAACGCCACCAAGAAGTAAGCCCGTTCGTAGGGCAGGGCAGGTCTACCCGAGCATCGGCGCCAAAAGGGGACCCAGGCGCCGGTCGGTCATCCCCTCTCAGAGGGCATGACCGGCGAACTGGCGCCATCTGAGCGCGTTATAACGCACTCTGGTGACGCCAGTTTCTGAAGTACCCCTATCGCGGCCAGGTGGCCGTCGGCCCCTGCTAGCCGCTACGCCGTGTACGCCTTCGATGCGCCCCCGCTTGTCCTGGGAATGTGCCGGACGACCCCGGTAGGCGGCACGGTTCAGGTTGCCTGCGCGAACGGGCTTGGCAGGGACGCCATAAGCGGGCAATCTGTCCTCTCATAACGCAGCATCGTTCCGATCAGGGTCTTGGAGACCGGAGGCTGGCCCTTCTCCAGGCCCGGCTCAACGCTTTGGTGCGCCCCCGGTGGGGGGCAGCGGCGGTGGGTGTGGATTTGTGGATGCCGTTTCCCGGCGGCGCCGGGCTGCGGCCGGAGTCGGTTGGCGGGCCCGCGTATGTGCTGCTCGATGGGGCCGAGCCTCGCAGCCTGGGCGGCGTCCTGGCCTGGGCGCTGCGCTTCCAGGCGGGCTCGGTGCATCTGCTGGTCGACTCCTACGCCGACGTGTTGGCGCGGCGGGCTGAGCCGTTCAACCTCCCTGTCACCGTGTGGGCCGTTGACATGGCTGAGATCGTGGAGACCGTCGGGCGAGGCTTTTCCCAGCCTCCGCCGCTTCCCGCCAAGGACGCGCGGTGGGCGTCGGTGCTGCGGGCCGCGGGCGTCGAGCCGGTCGTCGAGTTCGGCGTTCTCCGCGGTGAGGTCCTCGGTCTGGAGGTCGCCCGGGCCGTTGACGGCCGATTGGACGTTGGCGTCGGCACCCAGGACCAGGCGTTCCATCGGGAGCTGGAGCCGGGGCGGGCGGTCGAGGAAGTGCTGGCCGAGGTCGTTGCCCGGGTGCGCCGTTACCGCCATGCGGATGCTCCCACCCACCTAGCCAACACCCTCGCCTGCGAACGGTGGCTTCGTCATGTCCTGGTGTCCCGACCCGACCTGGTCGGGGTCGCGTGGCTGGCCCCGATGCCTCCGGCGGTGCCGCGGAGGGATCTGCGCACTCCAAACGCCGCCATGGCCGC
This sequence comes from Acidimicrobiales bacterium, assembly GCA_050744165.1. Classification (GTDB taxonomy): domain Bacteria; phylum Actinomycetota; class Acidimicrobiia; order Acidimicrobiales; family Palsa-688; genus JBOGGN01. The sequence goes on from JBOGGN010000291.1 coordinate 4,387, forward strand.
CGGCGTCGACGTCGACGGCATGCCTGTCGTGGTGGCCGCGTCGGCCGGCATTGACCTGGACCTGGTGCCGGCAGCCGCCGACGCCCGCCGAGCCGCCGGCCTAGCCGGGGACTGCCCCGCCCGGTCAGCGCAGACCACGGACAGCCCGGGTGGGTCAGCGGCGCCCGAAAGCCCGCAGCGTCCGGGCGGGTCAGCGGCGCCCGACAGTCCGAGCCCGGAGCGCCCTCCAAATGCGGCGGCGCGCCTGATCCTTGCGGTGCCCACGGGATACGACCACCCCCGGATCCGCCAACTGGCGGCCCTGCTGCGGGAGCCAGCCGAGGTCGTCATCGTGGCGACCGGGTGGAAAGCCCTGACCGATACCCTCTAACCGCCATGTTGGAGCGCTTGGAGGGTCTCGAGGAGGAGTACCAGACGGTGTTGCGCCGCCTGTCGGACCCGGCGGTCCTCAGTGACCAGGCGACCCTCAGGAAGGTTTCCCGCCGCCACAAGGCGCTCGAACCCATCGTCGAGGCCTACCACCGCTACCGCCGGGCCCTCGACGACCTGGCCACCGCCAAGGAGATGCTCCCCGACGCCGAGGGCGAGGACCGGGAGATGTTGCGGGCCGAGGTCGACCAGGCGGAGGCGGCCATCGCCCAGGTGGAGGAGGAGCTGAAGGCGCTCCTCTTGCCCAAGGACGCCAACGACGGCAAAAATGTCATCCTCGAGATCCGCGGCGCCGAGGGCGGCGAGGAAGCCAACCTCTTCGCCAAGGACCTCTACGAGATGTATGTCCACTACGCCGAGCGCCACAGCCTGAAGGTCGAGGTACTGGGCACCGACCCCTCGGATATGGGCGGCTTCAACGAGGTGGCCTTCCTCGTGAAGGGGCCGACCGCCTGGAGTCGCCTCAAGTACGAGGGCGGCCCGCACCGGGTCCAGCGGGTGCCCGTGACCGAGTCCCAGGGCCGGATCCACACCTCCTCGGCCACCGTTACCGTGCTCCCCGAGGCCGAGGAGATTGATGTCCACATCGAGGAAAAGGACCTGAAGATCGACGTCTACCGCTCCACGGGTCCCGGCGGCCAGTCGGTCAACACCACCGACTCGGCGGTGCGCATCACCCACCTCCCGACCGGGCTCGTGGTGGCCATGCAGGACGAAAAGAGCCAAATCCAGAACCGGGCCAAGGCCCTCCAGGTGCTCCGAGCCCGGCTGCTCAAAGCCGAGCAGGACAAGCAGTCGGCATCGCTCTCGGAGGCTCGCCGCAGCCAGATCGGCGGCGGTGGGCGGTCCGAGAAGATCCGGACCTACAACTACAAGGAGAACCGGGTCACCGACCACCGCATCGGCCTCACCCTGCACAAGCTGGACCGGGTGCTCTTGGGCGAGCTTGAAGAGATCGTGGACGCCCTGGCAGCCGACGAGCGAGCTCGGCAGTTGAGCGGTTCTGACAGCGGGGGCGGCTCCGCGGGGTCGTGAGCGGGTCCGAGGCCGGCCCGTACCTCTCCGGAGGCACGCTCGGCCGGGGCCGTTGGGGTGCCGCCGAGGGGGCCGAACCGGCCGCGGGTACGGGCGCCCTCGGCCGTCCGGTGACCTGGCGGCAGCGCTACCAAGACGCGGTGCAGCGCCTCGGATCGTCGGCCGAAGCTCGTTGGATCGTCGAGGAGGCGGCCAGCGATCCCTGGCCGCGGCAGCTCGACGACCCCGTGAGCGTACGGGCCCAGAGGTACTTCGAGCAGATGCTCGAACGCCGGGCCGCGGGGGAGCCGTTGCAGTACGTGCTCGGGCGCTGGCAGTTTCGCACTCTCGACCTGTTGGTGGACCGGCGGGTGCTGATCCCCCGGCCCGAGACCGAGCAGGTTGTCGGTGTCGCCTTGGCGGAGTTGGCGAAGCTCCGGGGGCCCGGCGGGGACCTGATCGTGGTCGACCTCGGCACCGGCTCCGGTGCCATCGCCTTGTCGATCGCGGCAGAGGGGCATCCGACGGCGGTCTGGGCGATGGACGTGTCGGCCGATGCTGTGGCGATCGCCCGGGCCAACCTGGCGGGGCTGGGCGGCACCCGGGCGGCCAAGGTTCGCCTCGTCGAGGGCTCGTGGTGGGAGGCGCTTCCCGGCGAGCTACGAGGAGCCGTGTCGCTCGTGGTGTCCAACCCGCCTTATGTGACCACCGCAGAGATGGCGGACCTTCCCCCTGTCGTTGCGGACTGGGAACCGGCCTTGGCGCTCGACGGTGGTCGCCACGGCCTCGACGCCATCGGAATCATCCTCGAGCAGGCGCCAGACTGGCTCGCCCGCCCCGGAACGCTGGTCATGGAGATCGCCCCCCACCAGGCGGCAGCGGCTGAGGCTCTGGCGCATGCCGCCGGCTTCGATGTCACGAGGATGGAAAAGGACCTCGCCGGTCGCGACCGGGCCCTAGTCGCCGGGTTTCGAGGCTGACGCGGTGAGCGAACCCCGATCGGTGCGGCTCCGGGCTCTGCGAGGGGACGACCTCGACGCCTTGGCGGCGGGGGACACGGCCGACGCCGACTCCTGGAACCACTTCGAGATCCGCCCCAGCAACCTCCTCCAAGCCCGATTCGCGGCCAACGGCGGCATTGCCGACGAGCACGGCATGCTTGCAGTCGAGACTATCGAGACCGTCGAGGCGACCTTGGTCGGCTCGGTGGGCTGGGTCGAGGTCCGCCACGGCCCGACGGCCGCCTGCAAGGCGCTGAACCTCGGCATCTCAATCCTCCCCGCCTACCGCGGCCGAGGCTACGGCAGCGAGGCGCAGCGGCTCCTAGCCGAGTACTTGTTTTCCAGCCGCCTTGTGGAGCGTCTGGAGGCGGGGACCGATGTCGAGAACCTGGCCGAGCAGCGAGCGTTGGAGAAGGCCGGGTTCCACCGCGAGGGGGTGTTGCGCCATGCCCAGTTCCGCGGCGGACGGTGGCGCGACGTCGTTCTGTTCAGCCGGTTGCGGGGCGACGGGGACGTGACGCCTGAGTCCGCATGAAGACACCGGTCGGGTCCGGTTGGTCGCCGACTGTGCGATGCTTGGCGCCGCAACAAGGTCAACGAGGGGCCGAGGACTGCCGGAGCACAACCGGTTAGGTCTGGACGCGCGATCACGGGGTCAGAAGTCACCCCTAGTCGTCCCTCTATCGGCTACGACGCCCGGGGCGCTGGAGGCGGCCATGAGTGACAACAAGATCGGTTCCGAGATGCTGTGCGACGTGTGGACATCGGCGCCCATCGCGCGGATCGGCGACGTCCTCGGCGTGCTGAGCGACGCGGTGGCCGCGGGAGGGGCGACGCTGCTCGACATGCTCGTCAAGCAGTTCGAGCCCGAGGGCGTCTCGGTCGTGGCCATCATCGGGGAAAGCCACGTGGCCATCCACACCTGGCCGGAACTGAAATTCCTCTCGGTGGAGGCGTTCACCTGCAGCAGCAACGTGGACCTGGATGCCATGCGGCGGGTAATCGTCGCCGCCTTCGATCCCATCCGAATCGACACCCGACTGCTTGACCGGGGTGCCGACGGGCCGCCCGGGGTGCCGATCAACCGTTTCTCCGAGCGCGAGCCCGGCAGCCCCGGGGTGCGCTCCTACGAGGTCTCTCGCATGATCGAGCGCCGGCGGTCGGAGTTCCAGGACATCGTGGTGTTCGAAAGCCCGGGGCTGGGGCGGGTGCTGGCCATCGACAACATCGTGCAGGTCGCCGACGTGGACGCCTACGTGTACCACGAGCTGTTGGTCCACCCGGCGATGTGCAACCACCCCAACCCCCGCAACGTCGCCATCGTCGGCGGAGGCGACGGCTATGCGGTCGCCGAGGTGCTGAAACACGACGTAGAGCAGGTGACCGTCCTCGACCTCGACGAGGCGGTGGTCGACTTGTCCCGCCTGGCGTTCCCGGCGGCGGCCGCTTTTGACGATCCCCGGGTCACCCTGCGGTTCGGCGACGCCTACGAAACCCTCCCCGGCCTCGGGCCGGTGGACGTCATCCTCTGCGACATGACCGATCCCATCGGCCAGGCGGGACGGTTCTTCGAGGATGGCTTCTTGGAGCGGGCGGCCGCGGCTCTCGGCGACGACGGGGTCCTCGCCCAGCAATCGGAATCGGTGCACTTTCACCCCGCCACGGTCCGCCGGATGCGGGCGCTGGCTCCCAAGCACTTCACGTACTCGGCCACCGTTGGCGGCCCGATGGCGACCTACCCGGGGGCGTGGTGGACGTTTACCGTCGCCGGCAACGGGCGAGACCCGCGGGTTGCGGCGCGCCAGCCAGCGCTGGACACCCGGTTGTACGACCCTGCCTCCCACGACTGGTTTTTCGTGCCCGACCGGGTGCTGGATCGGGTCCTTGCTAGGAGCCAGGCGCAGCTACCAGCTTCTTGACGTTGCCTTAAACCTCCCGATATCGTGTATTTGGTCTGCCGTTTAGGCGACGTTGATTGGAGGGCAACGTGAGATGCAGGACGCGTTGGTGGACGCTCGGCCTCGGCTTGGTCGCGGCCATCGTGTTGGTGCCGGCGGCGTCCGCGTGGGCGTGCCTTGGTCTGGCGGGGCTGACGGCCAGCCCGACGGCGGCCCAGCCGGGGAGCACCATCCAGCTGAAGGGCGTCGAGTTCGGGTCCAACCCCGTGCAGGTCCACCTTGATGGCCTCAACGGGCCGATTCTGGCGACGATAACGCCCAACTCGGGCGACTTCGTCCAGTCCATCTCCCTGCCCGCCGACCTGTCCAACGGTCCCCACGTGTTGGTGGCGACGGAATCGGCGACCACGGCCAACGGTCTCAACAACGGGGCGGCCAATGG
>JBOGGN010000292.1:0-2893 GCA_050744165.1 Acidimicrobiales bacterium
CGGTACTTGCCGGGCCAGCACTACATCGTGCGCCTCACGGCCCCCGACGGCTACCAGGCCGCCCGCTCCTACTCGGTGGCGTCGGCCCCCGACGACTCGGGCCACATCGAGCTGACGGTCGAACGCCTCGAGGACGGCGAGGTGTCCACCTTCCTTCACGACGTGGTCGCGGTCGGTGACAATCTTGAGGTTCGCGGCCCAATCGGCGGCTGGTTCGTGTGGCCCGGCGACACCCCCGCCGTTCTCGTCGGCGGCGGCTCGGGCGTGGTCCCCCTGATGGCCATGCTGCGTCTGGCCCGCCGTCAGGGAACCCCGGACCTGCTCCGAGTCGTGGTGTCCGCCCGCAGCCCCGCCGACCTCTACTACGCCAGCGAAATCACGGGCCCCGAAAGCACCGTCGTCTACACCCGGACCGTCCCGCCCGGGTGGCATCGCCCGGCCGGCCGGATCGCCGCCGCCGACCTGCCCTCCCCCCTCCCCGATGGCGCCACCGGCTACGTATGCGGGTCGTCGGGCTTCGCCGATGCCGCCACCGCTCTGCTCGAAGGCGCCGGCATGGCGCCGGGCGCCATCCGGGTGGAGCGCTTCGGCCCCTCCGGCTGACACGTGGTGGGCGCCATCCGGGTGGAGCGCTTCGGCCCCTCCGGCTCACACGTGGTGGGCGCCATCCGGGTGGAGGGCTCGGCCCCTCCGGATGACACCGGGTGGGCGCCATACAGGTGGAGCGCTTCGGCCCCTCGGGGGACCGACACGGGGTGGACGGGGCCCTTTTTCCAGCCCTCTAGAGGAAGACGACGGTGCGCCGCCCGAGCAGAAACACGCGGCCCTCGCTGTGCGCCTTCACCGCCCGCGACAGCACCAGGCGCTCCAGGTCCCGGCCGATGATGACCATCTGTTCGGGCGTGTGGGCGTGGCCGACCCGGGCCACGTCCTGGTCGATGATGGGCCCCTCGTCGAGGTCGGCGGTTACGTAGTGGGCGGTGGCGCCGATGACCTTGACGCCGCGCTCCCACGCCTGGTGGTAGGGCCGGGCCCCCTTGAACGAGGGCAGAAACGAATGGTGGATGTTGATCATCCGCCCCCCCATCTCGGCGCACAGGGCGTCGGAGATGATCTGCATGTAGCGGGCCAGCACCACCAGGTCGATCCGCTCGGTCACGATGAGCTCCCGCACCCGGTCCTCGATTGAGGCCGGTGCGGGGTGCTCGAAGGCGATGCCCTGGGCGGCGACGGTGGCCTGCAGGTCGGGGTGGTTGGAGACCACCACCGGGATGTCGATGGGCAGCTCCCGCGCCCGCCAGCGGTAGAGGAGGTCGACCAGGCAGTGGTCGTATTTGGAGACCAGCACCAGCGTGCGGCACCGCTGGTCCTCCCGCCGCACCCGCAGCTCTGCTCGGAGGGCCTGGGCCCGCCCGGCCAGCGCCGCCGCCACCTCGGCCGCGTCCTCCACGGGGCTGTCGAACCGGGTCCGCATGCAGAAGCTGCCCGTCGGCAGGTCGCTGAACTGGGCGTTCTCGACGATGTTGGCGCCGACCGCCAGCAGCCCCTCGGCGATGCTGGCCACGATGCCCGGCCGGTCGGGGCACACGAGCGTGAGGATGTGGCTGGCCATCGCTCCCCGAGTTAACCAGGTGGGAAAAGTTCCTCCCCCCGTTGCGGCTCTCGCCCCGCGGAAGGAAATGTGCGAACATGTGTTCGTGGCCTTCGTCGGTGGTCGCCAGGCGACGATCCTCCACGCCGACCTCGACTCCTTCTACGCGTCGGTCGAGCAGCGCGACGACCCCTCGCTGCGGGGCCGTCCGGTCATCGTCGGCGGAGGCGTGGTGCTGGCGGCCAGCTACGAGGCCAAGGCGTTCGGCGTCCACGCCCCCATGGGCGGCCGCCAGGCGCTGCGGCTGTGCCCGTCGGCGGTGGTCGTGTCGCCCCGGATGGGGGCCTATGCAGAGGCCAGCCGGGCGGTGTTCTCGGTCTTCTTCGACACGACGCCGCTGGTGGAGGGGCTGTCGATTGACGAGGCGTTTCTGGAGGTGGGCGGGCTGCGGCGGGTGTCGGGCACACCAGTCGAGATCGCCGGGCGGTTGCGCCAGCGCGTCCGCGAGGAGGTGGGGCTGCCGATCACGGTGGGCGTGGCCCGGACCAAGTTTCTGGCCAAGGTGGCGAGCGCCGTGGCCAAGCCTGACGGGCTCTTGGAGGTTCCACCGGACGGCGAGCTGGCCTTCCTGCACCCGCTGGCGGTCTCGCGGCTGTGGGGGGTGGGGCCGAAGACGGCGGCCAAGCTGGAGCAACTCGGGGTCCGCACGGTCGCCGACGTGGCCCGCCTCCCGGAGTCGGCGCTGGAGTCGGCGCTCGGGCCCCACGCCGGCAACCACCTCCACTGCCTGGCCCACGGGCTCGATCCCCGGCCGGTGGTGGTCGGCAGGCGGCGGCGGTCGGTGGGGTCGCAGCACGCCCTGGGGGGTAGGCGGGGCGGGCCGCTGTCGGCCGGCGACATCGACACCATCGTGGTGGGGTTGGTCGACCGGGTCACCCGGCGCCTTCGGGAGGATGGCCGGGCAGGGCGCACCGTCGTGCTGCGGCTGCGCTTCGGCGACTTCACGCGGGCCACCAGGTCCTTTACGTTGCCGGCACCGACGGCGCACACGGCGACGGTGCTGTCCGCAGCCCGGGGCCTGGTAGCGGCTGCCTGGCCCCTCATGTGCGAGCAGGGCGTGACGCTGGTCGGTATCACGGTGGCCAACCTCGACGAGGGCGACGCGTTCCAGCCGACGCTGGAGTTCGACTCCCAGGCAGGAGTGGGCCTCGACGCCGCCATGGACTCGATCAAGCAGCGTTTCGGCAGCGCTGCGGTGACTCGGGCCGTGCTGCTCGGCCGGGATCTGGGCCAATCGGTGCC
>JBOGGN010000293.1:0-7081 GCA_050744165.1 Acidimicrobiales bacterium
GGCCTGGAGGGGGGCCTTGCCGAGGAAGCCGGTGGGTTTGTTCCAGGCCACGACCCAGCCCAGCCCGGCCTGAAGGGGGGTGATACCCGGGCCCAGCTCGTGGCCGTGGAGCGGCAGCGCCGCCTCCAAGCGGAGGGTGTCCCGGGCGCCGAGGCCCGCCGGCTGGACGCCCTCGTCGAGCACCGCCTGCCACAGGCCCACCGCGTGCTCGGCGGGCACGGAGAGCTCGACGCCGTCCTCGCCGGTGTACCCGGTGCCCGCTGCCAAGCAGTCGGTCCCGTCCCAGCGGAACTGTTGGACGTGGAACCGGGGCACCGCGGCGGCCTCGGGGGCCACCGAGCGAAGGCGGGCTCGGGCCTCGGGGCCCTGAACGGCGATGATTGCCCGGGTCGAGGTGATGTCCGTCGCATCGACCCTGCCGCCAGCCGATTCGGGGCCGCCAGCCGATTCGGGGCCAGCCGATTCGGGGCCGCCAGCCGGCCGCGAGAGGGCGGCGACGACGCGCTCGGTGTTAGACGCGTTCGGCATGACGTCGAATCGATCGTCATCGACCCACCACACGATGATGTCATCGACGACCGAGGCATCGGCCGGGTCCAGCAGGTGGGTGTACTGCGCCCGGCCGGGGCCGATCTTGGCCAGATCGTTGGTCAGGGTGGCCTGGAGGCGGTCGTAGGCGCCCGGTCCGCTCACCCGCACCGTGCCCAGGTGGCTGACGTCGAAGGCCACCGCATGGCGACGGCAGGCCAGGTGCTCGGCGATGGTGCCCGCCGGGTATGCAAGGGGCATCTCCCAGCCGCCGAAGGGGACCAGCTTGGCGCCGAGCCGGCGGTGCGCCGAGTCGAGCGGCGAGCGATGCCTCAGCCCGTCGCCTTGCTCCCTCATCGAGGGCAATCTACCGGCGCCCTACGGGCTGACCGACACCCCCGGTTGGAGGCCGAACTTGGCGGCCAGGTTCAGGTAGTCGCGCTGGTACAGGACCTTGATGTTGATCTCGGGATGCAACTCGCGAAGCTGCCGCACCTTGCGGTTCTTCTTGGTGACCAGCCGCTGGTTGAGGGTCGTCAACTCGATGTACAGGTCGTAGTCGGGAAGGTAGAAGTCGGGCCGAAACGCCAGGCACGGCTGGTCGTGTTCGTTGCGCTCCAAGACAAACTCCGTCGGCTCGTACTGCCAGGCCACGCCGTAGAAGTCCAAGACGGCGGCGAAGGTGCGCTCTGAATCGTGGGCGAAGCGGGGGCTCTGGACCGCTGCGCCCATCGGGCTAAGCCCCGAGTTCCATGATGGCGGCGTCCACCTCGGAGACCACCTTGGCCATCGGCACCGTGATGTTGAACATCAGCTGGCCTCCCCGGAGCAGGTCGATGATCTCCTCCTCGGAGCGCAGCAACGCTCGCCCTTCCTCGATGACCAGGTTGGCTGAGGCCAGGTCCTCGCCGCTTGACCGGAGGCAGTCGATGGCGGCCCGGGCGTGGCGCAGATCGATCCCACCGTCCAGCAGGCGCTTGATGACCTTCAGTTGGACCAGGTCGAGATACGAATAGCGCCGCTGGGTGCCGCTGCCTCGAGCCTCGGTGATCGAGGGCCGCAACAGGTCCGTCCGGGCCCAGTAATCGAGCTGACGGTATGTGATGCCCACGACGGAGCACACCTGGGGACCACGAAATCCCTCGTGTCCCTGCTCGGTGCCGGCCATGCTGTCCCTCCCCGGGTGGCTCACAGAGGCGTAGTTACGCCGATGTGAGCGAGGATACGCCTTTCGGCGGCCGGCCGTCAATCGCCCCTGCTCTCGCCGAGCCGGGCCTTGCCGGGCCCCCGGTCCCGCCGAGCCCTAGTTGCGGCCGGCGCCCGCGCCTGAGGGGGACTACGAGCTGAAGTCCTCCGGCTTCACGCCCTCGATGAATTCCCGGAACTTGCGCTCCAACTCGTCCTGGTTGGGTGCCGCTTCGGACTCGTCGTCGCCCTGGAGTACCACACCCTCGGCGTCGAGCAGTGCCTCTTCGGCGTAGATGGTCGTGCCCAGCCGGGTCGCCAGCGCGATGGCATCGGAAGGGCGGGCCGACACGGTGTGGCGATGTCCTGCCAGCGTGATGCGAAGCTCGGCGAAGAAGGTGTTCTCCCGGAGCTCGGTGATGACGACGCAGTCGACGACCGCCCCGAGCTCACCGAGGATGTCGCGCATCAGGTCATGGGTCATCGGTCGGGCGGTCGGCACGCCCTGGAGGGCATAGGCGATGGCCGTTGCCTCGGCGGCGCCGATGTAGATCGGCAGCGTCCGGCGCGAACCCTCGGCTTCCTGCAACAAAAGGATCGGCGTGTTGGTGGGAAGCTCGACTCGGACGGCGGCCAGATTCATCTCGACCATGAATGAAACTTAGCTCGCGTAGAGCGTTTCGACGTAGGCGGCCGGGTCGCTTTGCAGTGTGCGCAGGTCGGCCGCCACGATGCGGTCGAGGTTGCGGTAATACTCCTTGAAGTCCATGCCATAACCAAGCACGAACTCGTCGCCGATCTGGAAGCCGACGAACCTGAGGGGGACCGGCACCAGCCGGCGGGCCGATTTGTCCAGCAAGGAGCACACTTCGACGCTATTTGGCTGGCGCCTGCGCAGCTCGCCGAGCACGTAGGTGGCGGTGAGGCCGGTGTCCACGATGTCCTGCACCAGCACCACGTCGCGACCCCAGACGTCGGTGTCGAGGTCCTTCAGAAGGCGGACCCGACCGGTGTTCTCGGCGTAGGCGGAGATGGCCAGGAAGTCGACGGTTGCCGGCACGGTGGTGGCTCGGATCAGGTCGGCCAGGAAGACCACGCTGCCCTTCAACACCCCGACAAGCAAGACACCCGCCGGGTAGGCATCCGAGAGCTCGCGGCCCAAGCGGGCGACTGCCGCCTGGAGTTGCTCGGGACCGACGAGCACGCGCGGCGGCACCGGTCGCCGGCCCCCGGGGCGCGCCGCCGGGTCAGACGCCATCAGGGGCTCAGAAGGTGTTGCCCAGCGCCTGGCGCAGCAGCGCGGCTCGCAGGTCGCCGCTCAGCCGCCCCAGATCCTCCAGCGCCATGGCTGCTTGCTGGCGCGCCTGGGGATTGCGCTGCTTCACGAGGGGCATGATGATCTGCTCGAAGAGCGCCGATTCACGCTCGGCGGCGTTCTTGTACATCCTCAGGTGCCGCGCCTCGATGCCGTGCCGGGCGAACCCCGCCGCCAGCGCCGCCACCAGGTACGCGTTCTCGTCGAAGTACATCGAGCCGCCAAGATCCCGGCCGGAGATGAGACCGAAGCGCAACAACTCGTCGATGGACCCGGCACTGAGGCCGGTCGCCTCGGTCAGCTCGTCGACGGTGTAGTTGCGGTCACCCCGACCGGGGTCGCTCATGCCGCCCCCGCCGCCGAGCAGTCCCGCTACGCCTCGACTCGGTGGCCCGGCCGGTGTTCGGGCGCCGGCACCGGCCTGGGCGAAGGTCCCGGGGCCACGGTTGGGTCCCGTCTCGCCTCGGTAGCCGGATCCCGTCGGACCGGACCCCGTCGGTCTCGGCGCCCCGGTCGGACTTCCGGGTCTCGCGAGACCCGATGCCCCGGTCGGACTTCCGGGTCTCGTGGGACCCGCGATGGTGTCCCGTGGGTCCCTCGTGCCGCCGGCCGTTCCGTAGCCGCCCGACCGGTCCGGGACATCGGGCCGGCCGTAGCCGCCCGTCCTCGTCGGCACACCGGAGCCCGCCCCCCTCCAGCCCTCGTCACCCGGTCCCGTCGTCGTGGCGCCCCAGCCCTCGTCGCCGGGTTCGTTCGTGGCGCCCCGCCAGCCCCCGCCGTCAGGTTCCTGGGTCGCGCCGCCCCAGCCGGCGTCCCCATCGGCGCCTGTGGTCGACCCACCGCGACTGACGCCGGTATCACGAACTTGGCCGCCACCGGCAGCGCCGATGGCCGGCTCCCTTGGATCCGACTCTGTCTGGCCGCCAACCCCAACGTCGCCGGGGAAGCCAGGGCCGGTGCTGCCTGGTCGGCCCCCCCCGGTCTGCTCGCCGAAGGACCCGGCAGACGGCCGCCCGCGACCGGCGACGGCCCCACCAGCCACGCTCTCATCCACACCCTCGGCACGACCGCCGCCCGACGCTGGCGCCCCCGCGGAGCCCCCGGCACCAGCCGGGCCCGGCGAACGAACGCGATTCGAACCCTCCGTTCCCCCGGCGCCTCCCGGGAGCGATCCCAAACGAGGCCCCCCGGACCCTTGCGCACCGGCGATCCCGAGTTCGTCGGGAAGTTCCACCGTCGGTGGAGAGTCCGGCAACTCCCCCAGCCGCCCCTTGATGACCTTGAGCGGCAGGAAGTTCTCCTGCTGCTGGCGCAGAATCCACCGCAGCCGTTCGACATCTTCGTCGTAGAACTTGCGGTATCCCGACGGGGTCCGCTCGGGATCGAGCAGCCCCTGGCTCTCCAAGAAGCGGATCTTGGAGATAGTCACGTTGGGAAACTCTTCGCGCAAGAGCGACAACACCTCGCCGATGGACAGATGGCCCCGGTCGGCCACTGGCTCAGGCCTCGCTCACGCTGGACAGGAACACCAGCCGGAACTTCCCGATCTGCACCTCGTCGCCGTTGCGCAGCCGCCCCTCGTCGATGCGTTCCCGGTTCACGTACGTGCCGTTCAGCGAGCCCACGTCGCGCACCACGTACTCAACCCCATGGCGCACGAATTCGGCGTGGCGACGGGAGACGGTGATGTCGTCCAGGAAGATGTCGCTTTCGGGGTGGCGGCCGGCGTCGGTCGTGTCGTGCTCGAGCACGAAACGAGACCCGGCGTTGGGCCCCCGCTTCACCACGAGGACTCCGTAGCCCTCGGGGACCTCGTCGAGGGTGACGCTGATCTCCTCGTCGGCGACCTCGCCCGCGGACTCGACGGGCTGGAAGGTAATGGTGGTGGGCTCGTCCTCGGCTCGGAAGTCAAGGCCGGCCCCGCACGAAGAGCAGAAGTTAGAACCGGCGGGATTCTGGTGCCCGCATTGGTTGCAGAAGACGCCGTTCACCAGGACCGCGCCCTCACCGGGGCCCGGCCACTCAGCGCGAGCCCCCAGCGCAGCCCCTCGGCGGGGCGCTGTTTGGCGACGCGGGGTCCGACCACGAGCTACTCCGATATCAGCTGGCGATACGCTGCAGCGTCCATCAGCTTGTCAAACTCTGCGCGGTCGCTCATCTCGATTACACAAATCCAACCGGCTCCGTAGGGATCTTCGTTAATGCGCTGCGGCGCATCGACCAACTCCTGATTGACGTCACCAACGGCGCCATTGATCGGCGCATAGATGTCCGAAACCGACTTCGTTGATTCCACTTCGCTGAAGGACTCGCCCGCAGTGACGGCCGTACCCCGATCGGGCAGCTGCACGAACACGACATCGCCCAGCGCCTCTTGGGCGTAGTCCGTGATCCCGACCCGGGCGTGGTTCCCATCAGCCATGACCCACTCGTGGTCCTCGGTGTACCTGCGATCGTCGGGGACAGTCACCCCACCGACCCTACTGGACGCGCCACCTCCCTCGGGGGAAGGCGACGTTGGGAAAATGCCTCCTGCGACGCATCACCATTGGTCCCAAAGGATCCGGCGGGGAACGTTCTATGGAGCTCGAAATCTCACCCCGGAGCCTGCCAAAGGCAGTTCCGGTTCAGGCCGCAGGCGCCAGTCGGTCCTTGGCGAACTCCGCGACGCCAGCTGCGGCGGTCGCCGCGCGGTGGCCCAAATCGGCGTCGTCCAAGGCTCGAGCCGCCTGCTTACCGGCCTGTCGGGCGGCCTGGAAAGCCGCCTTGGACAACTCCGAGGAGCGCGCGGCAGCAAATGCCTCCTCGACGGCTTGGTTGGCCGCTTTGCGGGCTGACCGCAAGGCCCGGCGGCTCAACCGGGCTAGCTCGGGCAGTTCCGAGCGAATCTCGCCTGCCGCCTTGCCCGTCGCCGAGCGAAGGTCGCCTGCCGCCTTGCCGGTCGCCTTGATGGCTCGCTTCGTCATCTCTGAATCCCGCGCCGACTGGGCCACCTGCCGAGCTTGGCCAGCCACGTCGGCCGCCATCTGTCGGGCCGAGTCGGTCACTTCGCCGGCACTGGTCCGCAGCGTGGTGTCGGACCCTTGGTCCGAAGACAGGACGTGCTTGGCCACCTGGCGGGCCCGCCAAGGGATCGAGGCTCGGCCCCCGGTGTCGCCTGCAGCAAGGACCAGTCCCCCGAGAATGGCCACGTTTTTGAAGAACTGAATGCGCTGCTGGTGCCGGCGCTCCTCGTCGAGTTCCTCCCAGAAGCGGTGTCCGGCGTAGGTCGTGGGCGCCAACGACGCCGCCAGTGCCACCGCCGACAGGCGGCGGAACTTTCCCAGGCCGAGCATGGTCCCGGCAACAACTTGGAGGGCACCGTTCGCCCGCACCAGGGCTTCGGTGTCGGCGCCCGGTAGGCCAAGCGCGGACACAATCAGGGGCGCCACCTCATCAGCCGCCTTAACCTTGGTCTCTGGGTTCCGGAGGGCGTCGATACCTCCGTAGATGAAGATCCCGGCCAGCATGGGCCGGGCGACAGCGCCGGTCAGAGTCATGCCGATGTCCCTACCCTGCCCCTCGTCGAGCCATGCCCGTCCGGGCTGCGCCCGCCGTTGGCGCCCTCTGGGGCCGCCGACTTAGCGAAGCATCTGGCGAATGCGCCGGGCCTGATCCTGGGCTCGGGCTCGGGCATCGGGGCCGGAAGCGGCCTCGGCCCACACGTGGGTGAACGGCTCCTCGGGATCGGGCAGGACCAGGGCCCACCCGTCGTTGAAGAGGACCTTGACCCCGTCGAGCAGCTCATGGTCGTCGTCCTTGGTCTGCTCGACGACCAGGCGCATCACCGACCCCTTTTTCTCCCATGGCGTCGGCACCTGCTCGTGGGCGATGTGGACCCGGGGCAGGCTGGACACGACCGAGGAGAGGTGCCGGCCAGTGGCCGCCACCAGCCCCAGGGTGTGCACGAAGGCGGCCACGCAGTCGTAGGCCGGCAGGAAGGCCGGGAAAATGAAGCCGCCGTCCTGGCTGGCCGCGAAGTCGACCCCCGGCAACGACGCCACCTCCATCAGG
>JBOGGN010000294.1:0-6563 GCA_050744165.1 Acidimicrobiales bacterium
AGATGCTGGCCACCGCCTGGGGGCCGGTGCGGGTATGCATGGCGGCGGCCCAGAAGTACGGCGAGGACGTGCTGCTGCCCCTGTACACCGCCCTCGGGACCCGCTTCCACAACGAGGGCAAGCCTCAGGAGCGGGCCACGATCGAGGATGCCCTAGCCGACGTCGGTCTCCCCGTGGAACTGGCCGACGCCATGGACGACGACAGTTACGACGAAGCCATCAAGACGTCCCACCACCAGGGCATGGACCAGGTCGGATACGAAGTGGGGACGCCGGTGATCAGCGTCAATGGGGTGGCCTTCTTCGGACCGGTCGTGACCCCGATCCCCCGCGGCGAGGCGGCGCTGAAGCTGTGGGACGGGGTGTTGCTGGTTGCGGGGACCGACGGCTTCTACGAGTTGAAGCGCACCCGGGACCGCCCGCCGATCTTCGATTAAAGAAGACCGCGCGACATTTGAGGCGGTAGAGCGCCTTAAATGTCGCGCCGCGGCTCCAGGCTCAGAAGGCGCCGATGCCGTTCGGCGTGCCCAGCCCGGTCGGTCCGTCGTAGCCGACCTCGCCAGTGCACAGGTAGGCGGGCGAACAGCCGCTCGGGCTGTTGGTGCCGCTGGTCACGTCGTTCAGGTCGTTGGTGCGGCCGTAGGCATAGGACGAACCCTGGTTGGCGGTGTTGCCAGAGAGGGCGTACACCGAGCTGATGATGGGCGAGGCCACCGAGGTGCCGCCGAAAACCAGCCAGCCGCTGCTGTTCTGGTAGGCATAGCTGTCGTACACCGACACGCCCGTGTTTGGATTGGCGTCGGCGGAGACGTCGGCCACTGTGCGCCCGTTGCAGCCGGGCAGGTTGAGGGCGGTCTGCCAGGCGGGCTTGGACTCGAACTGAGAGCAACCGCTGCCGGTGCCCTCGGTGCCGCTTGAGCCCGAGTCGCCCCAGACGGTCTCCGACCAGCCGCGGGTGGTGCCCGGCGCCTGGGTCAGCGCCGTCCCGCCGACCGCGGTGACATACGGCGAGGCCGCCGGGTATTCGACCCCGTAGTTGCTGTCGCCGGCACTGGCCGTGACTGCGACGCCGGGGTGGTTGTAGTACGAGTCGGCGCTGGCCTCGGTCGACCACTCACTGCCGCCGTAGCTGTTGGAGATGGCCACCGCCCCGAGGCTGGCGGCGGTGTCGACCGCCGTGCCCAGGTCGCTGAAGGCGGCCGAGTTGCCCTCGACCAGCAGGATGTGGCAGGTCGGGCAGATAGCCGAAACCATGTCGAGGTCGAGGGAGATTTCCTGGGACCAGCTGGCGTTGTTCGCAGGCAGCGCCGTCCCGCCGGTCTCGTTGACCTGACGGAAGCAGCCACTGGCGACGGTGCACGCGGGCAGCCCATACTTGCTGCGGTAGGTGGCCAGGTCGGCGGCTGCGTTGGGGTCGTTGTAGGCGTCGACGATGGCGACCGTCGACGACGGGCCGCCGGCCGATGCAGCGAACAGGTTGTAGGCGCTCTGAAGGTCACAGGGCCCGTAGCCCGAGGGCGAACTCGACGGCACCTTGAAGGCGCACGTCGGGCCCGGCGCGGTGGTGGTCGTCGTCGGCGCCACCGTGGTCGTCGTGGGCGCCACCGTCGTGGTCGTCGGCACGACCGTGGTCGTCGTGGGCGCCACCGTCGTGGTCGTCGTCGGCGCCACCGTCGTCGTGGTCGGCGCCACCGTCGTCGTCGTGGTCGACGCGGTCGTCGTCGTCACCGGCTTGGTGGTCGTCGTCACCGGCTTGGTCGTCGTCGTCACCGGCTTGGTGGTCGTCGTCACCGGCTTGGTGGTCGTCGTGGTGCTCCGCCGGGTGGTCGTGGTGGTGGAGCAGCGGAAGAAGCAAAACCGGCTGGGGTTCGCTTGTGCCTGAGAAGCATCGAGGCGGATGGCGTCACAGCTGGCCTGGCCTGGCGCCGGGGTCCCGCACACCGGGGCAGGGGTCCACACCACGTTGGCCGGGGAGTGGGCCGGGACCACCGGCGCCGGGGATGCACCCGAGCCAGTGGAGGAGGCAGAGGCAGCAGAGGCGGCGGCGGTGCCCGTCGCGGCGCCGCCCGCAGTGGCGGCCGTGGCCGAGGCGGTGGTGGCCGAGCCGGACGCGCTCGACTTGCTGAGCGCTGTTCCCACCGCGGAACTGGAGATCCCGGCGTCGGGCGCGGCCAGGGCGCCGACCAGCAGGATCACCGAGATGGTGGCGACACAGCAAAGGATCAAGGCGTGGACCGCGCCCCGGCGGGAGGAGGGAAAACGACCCATGGCGTTAACGACCTACTCGGGCCGAGTAAGGGCGCGGTAGTGACAAGGTGGTTGCCGGCACAGGGGTCTTATTCGGCCCGCCGGGTCCAAAGCTTGAAGACTTTTCGGCTCTGCCCATCCGTGGGTGGCGCGTCGCACCCCGCGCCTGATCGTCACGGCCCTGCCGGGTCCAGCCCCTATGGCGCACCATTTACCCCCGCGTCGTACTATGCCCGCCCCACCCCTGCGTGACTCTACCGCGGCGCCGGATTTCCGCACATCGGCCCTTGTTTCGCCGCCATCGCACCCGGTTCTCCACCGTGCCGCTCAGACCCGCCCCGAAAGCCTGGCGGTGCCCATCGACGCGCCCCTCCTGTCGCTGACCTTTGGGGGCGGAGCGAGGCAATTTTCCCCAGGTGGTTTTTGCGGCCCGGTGCCGGTTACGGGCCCGGCGGCGGGATCGTTCCCGGCCCCTTGGTGGTGCACGCCAGAGCGCCCGGGGTGTCGCCCGGCGGTGCCAGTGGCGGCAGCTTGGGGAACGTGGGGTTGGCCTCGAGCAGCGCCTGCAGGTCGAGGAAGTCGGTGAGGTCGTTGGCGTTGGCGTCGCGGTAGGTGAGCGCTGGCAGGTTCCACTTGCGCTCGATCAGGCCCAGGATCGACGTGTGGTCGTAGACCAGGTGGCTGACATGGCCCGGCTTGGCGTAGGGCGAGACCACCACCGACGGGACCCGGAAGCCATAGCGGGCGAAGCCGTCGTAGCGCTGCTCGCCCTCCATGACGACGGGGGCCACGTTGTCCGGCGGCACCGCTGGCGGAGGTGGCACGTGGTCGTAGTAGCCGCCGCTCTCGTCGTAGGTGACGACGAGCATGGTGCTGCCCCAGAGGCGGGAGCCGCCCAGGGCGTTCACCACCATGGCCAGCAACGCCTCGCCCACCACGAGGTTCTGCGGGTTCTCCTGCGTCTGGGTGCTGTAGTCGGGGTCGATCAGGACCACCTCGGCCAGCTCGCCGGCGGCGGTGTCGGTGAAGAACTGTGGGAGCGGCTTCCGGTTCCGAGTACCGGTGGCGAGGTCGTTGAGGGGGTACAGCTCGGGGGTGGCGCCGGTCGGGAAGGTGGCGGAGTAGTTGGTCCAGCTGACCCCGTGGTCGTCCAGGCTGTTGAAGATGGTTCCGGCCACCGGCTTCAGGAAGGCGGCATCACCGGGCAGTCCCGGCAGGCTGGTGCTGACGTCGAACGTCAGTCCCGACGAGGTGCCCGCGATCAGGAAGCGGCGGTTGGGGTGGGTGGGGCCCAGCATCGACCCAAACCAGCGGTCGCCGATCGGGAACTCCTTGGCCAGGCTGTGGGTGAACGGCAGGTCGTCGCCGTTCCAGTACCCCATGGCGACGGCGCCCACCATCGTGGCGCTGGCGGCGCTGACCGTGGTGCTGACGAAGCCATCGTTGGCCCCGTTGTCGTAGGCGTTGTGGCTGGCCGTCCAGTCGTTGCTCGGCGTCGACGGCAGCTGGCAGGTCGTGGGCATGTGAAAGGCGCGCTGCACGCGTCCGTCGGAGTAGGGGTTGGTGGCGGTGGGCCGGCCGTGGGAATCGAGGTTGAAGCCGTCGCCTCGACCGAGGGTCCCGAAGAGGTTGTCGAAGGAGTGGTTCTCCAGCATCAGGATCACCACGTGCTCTATTCCGGGCAGGGTGTCGGTCGCAGGAGGCAGGTTCGGGTCCGGCCGGGAGCCCGGGTGGCGGAGGGTGCTGCGCCCCAGGGCCTGGAGGGCGGCGTTCACGCCCGACGGTGGTTGCCGCCGGGACTTGGAGCACGCCGGCAAGGCACTGAGCAGAAGCACGCCGGCCGAGCCGGTGAGGAACCTCCGGCGGCTCAGGCTCATGCTCATGTTCAGCGGGGCTCGCCCGGCGCTTGGCGGGGCTCGCCAGAGGCGTCGTCGATGGCAGTCGTCAGCGCGTCGAGGGTCTGGTAACCGACGAGGCGGAGGCGTTCCTTCCCCTCGACGAACAGGACGAACGTGGGCACGGCTGTCACCCCGAACACTTCGGCGTCTTCCGGGGAGCTCTCGACGTCGGCTTGGATCACGCTCATCCGGTCGGCGTAGCGCCGCAGGATCTCCGACAGAACGGGGTGCTCGAGGCGGCAGGCCGGGGCGTCAGCGGCGGCGAACTCCAGCAACAGCACCTTGTCCTGGGCGGCGTCCTTGGCGACCAGCTCGGCCAGCTTTCCCGGCGCCGCGTGGCTGGCCTTGTGGGCGTAGCGGAAGCCCACGTCGCGCCTTACCAGGCGTACTCGGTGCGACCCGACGTGCTGACGAACGCCGAGCCCGGGTCCTCGAGGTGCTCGTACGCCGACTGGATGGCTACCCGCCCGGGGCCCCAGAGGCGCAGCCACAGGTAACGGTTGCCCCACGACCGCCAGAAGGACATCCCCCCACTGCGGGGGTACTCGACGTGGAGCTGCATGGCCACCGTCGGGTCCTTGTACAGAAGGGCGGGGGGCTTGATGAGGATGGTCTCGCCCTGGCGCAAGTTGCGGATGAAGGAGTTGCCCCGCGCATGCAGGAACAACAGGCCGGGGGTATTGGCCTGGCAGTAGAACCGGTCGATGTACCGGCCCACCGGGTAGTGCCACTCGGTGTCGTCGCCGTTGCGGGTGGTGTACCAGACACCGGTCTGGGCCCAGTCGTAGGTGACCGCCTGGGTGGCGACGAGGAAGTGGTTCTCGCGGACCTCGAGGGCGGTGCCCGGGTGCAGCGGCACGGCCACCACCTCGCCCGGATGGTCGTCGGAGAAGGCGATGTGCCCCGGCCCGACGGCCTCCAGCATGACGAGCGGGAGTCCGGCCATCATCCGGCTCCAGCCGCCCTTCATCGACTGCGTCTGGAGTTGGACGGCGGAGTCCTGCCACAACAGGACGTGGTGGCTGAAGTAGACGCTGTCACCGGAGGCCAGGTTCATGTCGACCGTGGGCACCCAGGTGCCCGCCACCTGGGCCGAGGACTGGCCGAACTGGATGCGGGCCATGTCCTTGATCGCCGGCAGCTCCACCCAGCCTGAATCGGTGACCCGAGCCCGAATATCGACCGGAGCCCCACAGCCCGGGCAGCTGGTGGCGGAGCCGGTGCTGGTGGTGTTGCACCACCGGCAGGTATACGACGTCGGTCCCTGCGTGCTCACCGGGCTACTCCGAGCCGTGGTGGACGTACATGGACTGGATGCCCACCCGGCCGGGGCCGGTCATGCGGGCCAGGTACATGTTGGTGTGGCCGATGATCCCGCTCTTCAGCTTGATCTGGTCGGTGTCCATAGTCACCGACGAGTCCTTGTACAGGAACGAGCCGGGCTCCAGGAGGATCGTTTCACCTGGCTGGAGCACCCGCTCGAAGACGTTGCCGTAGCCGTGCAGGACGAGGAGGCCGGGCACCTGGTTGGTCACGAAGCGGTCCATGTACATCCCCTGGCCGCCGTGGAGGATGTTGCGCAGGCCCTGGATGCGCTCGAAGGAGTAGCTGATGGTGTGCGACGACAGGAGGAAGGCGTGTTCCCGGACGTCCACCTCCATCGAGGGGTGCAGCGGCAGGACAACCAGCTCCCCGCTGGCGTCTCGGGAGAAGGCCACCCGGCCCGGACCGTTGGCCACCGTGACCACGAAGGGCATGCCGGCCAGGGCCCGCTTAGTGCCGCCCGGAAGCTGCATGACCGACATGCCCACCGATTCCTCTTTCCACAGGAGGACGTGGTGCTCGAAGAAGATGGCATCGCCCTGGCCGAGGTTGATTTCGGCGACGGGAACGACCTCGCCTTCCACCTGGCAGGTGCTCGTCCCGAAATGGAACTCGGTCATGTCTCGCAGGCGGGGCGCCTCCCGCCAGCCGGAGTCGCTAACCAGGTTGCGGGCGTCGAGGGGGGCGCCGCAGGTCTCGCAGGCACGGGAACCCATGGCGCTTTGGCTGTGGCACCACTGACATTCGATTCGCTGGGATACGTCCGTCATTCGCCCTCTCTTTGGTCCGTGGTTGGCCGCCTTTGGGCGAGGATAACCTCGGCCAGGGATGGACGCGTTCTTGTTCCCAGGCCAAGGTGCGCAACGACCCGGCATGGGAGTGGCCTGGCAACACCACTCCTCGTGGCGGGTGGTAGAAGAGCTGAGCTCGGTTACGGGGCGGGATATCGGGCATTTGTTGACGGCCGCTGACGCCGATGAGCTGAAGGTCACCGCCAACGCACAGCTGGCCACGTTCACGTTGTGCCTGGTCATCTTCGATGCGGTCCGAACAGCGACGGCTTGCGACGGAGCCGGGGCAGGCGCGGGCCGGGGG
>JBOGGN010000295.1:0-2990 GCA_050744165.1 Acidimicrobiales bacterium
CCGCCGCTTCGGGCACCGCGGCGCACACCCGCCGCGCCGTTTCTGCCATCTCGGTCTGGGTCAGGTACCCGAAGTCGGGCAGCCCGAGCATGGTGGCCGCCGTGCAGTACCCCGACAGGAACAGCGAGGACAACCCGGCCCGCGTTGCCAGGCGGGCCGACAGGGCGTCGAAGCAGCCGGCCAGGATCACCGTCTCACCGGCCGAGAGGCGAGTGCGAAGGGCGTCACCGTTCACCACTCGCACCCTAGGGGTCACTAGCCCACCGGCACCCGGCGCCGCCCCGCTTCCGCCAGCACCTGGCCCGGCCGGGTCGGGGTGAACAGCAGTCGGGCCGACGCCCCCGACTCGCCGAACACCTGGCCCGGCTTGGCCCGCGTCATGGGGACCTTCTCCCGCAGGATCAACTCCAGCGCCAGGCCCAACGCCCCGTGCGTCAGGTCGAGGGAGTCGGAGTCGGCGGGAGCGGGGCGCAGCGTCTCGATCGTCTGGCGGGTGAACAGCACCGGATCGAGCAGGCTCAGCGGGTCGTGCAGCACCACGCCTGCGGGCACGAAGACCACCCAGCGCCGGGACAGGGCGTGCAGCGAACGGGCGAGCACGAAGGCGGCGGGCAGTCCGATCACCGCCACCAGGCCACCGGCGACCCAGTGGCCGCCGGCCAGCAGTAGGGCCCCGATGCTCGGTGCGCCGACCACCACGGCCCACGAGAGCTCGATTGGTCCGAGGAGGAGCGCGCCCGGAGGGCGGAGGGGAAAACGCCGCTCGTTGGGATACGCCGGCCCGTTGACGTACAACATCCCGGTCGTGGGCAGAAAGGCGAGCACGAGGTCAACGCCGGAGACGACGACCGCCGCGATGGCGGCTAGCGGCGAGGGCCGCCCGGAGACGGCCGCCGCCAGGGCGACGGCGAAGGCGCCCGGGGCGCACAGCCGCAACGCCGTCAGCGCCACCGGCCATGGCACCAGGGTCCCGACGAGCACCACCGCCCAGGCGGCCCACAAGAGGACGGCCGCCACCAGGCGCACCGCCTCGACCTGCGGATGGAGGGCGGCGCCGACGGCGGCCGACAGGGCGAAGGGCAGGGCCACCCAGGCCACACGAATGACCCAGGGGTAGGGGCGTTGCAAGTCCATCGCTGGGCATCGTCGCGCGACTCCCCCTGACCGTCCCAGCCCCGTGGGTACCCTCTGCGGTGATGGCCACCTCCCCACCCGATCGGGCCCAGCAGCTGCGGGAGCAGATCCAGTACCACAACCGCCGGTATTACGAGTTGGACGAACCCGAGATCAGCGACGCCGACTACGACGCCTTGATGCGGGAGCTGCTGGCGCTGGAGGAGCAGTACCCGGACCTTCGGACTCCGGACTCGCCGACGCAGCGGGTGGGGGCCGGCATGTCGTCGCAGTTTGCCGAGGTCCGCCACCTCCAGCCGATGATGTCGCTGGACAACGCCACCACCTTCGAGGACCTGCAGGCATGGACCCGGCGCATGGACCGTTTCATTTCGGGCGAGGTGACCTTCACGTGCGAGCTCAAGATCGACGGGCTGGCCATGTCGCTGCTCTACCAGGACGGCAAGCTGACCCGGGCCGCGACCCGGGGCGACGGGGTGGTTGGGGAGGACGTGACGCCCAACGTCCGCACCATTGCGGTCATCCCCAAGGCGCTGGCCGCGACCGACGGGTCGATCCCGACCGTGCTCGAGGTACGAGGCGAGGTCTACATGCCGATCTCCGCCTTCGAGGAGCTCAACCGGCGCCAGGAGGCCGAGGGCGGCCGGGTGTTCAGCAACCCTCGCAACTCGGGGGCCGGGTCCCTGCGGCAGAAGGATCCGACCATCACCGCCAGCCGGGAGCTGTCGTTCTGGGCCTACCAGCTGGGCGCCCTGGAGGGGGGACCGACGTTCACCGAGCACGCCCAGACCCTGACCTGGCTGCGGGCCCTGGGCTTCCCGGTCAACCCCAACATCACCACCGTCCACGGCCTGGCCGAGGTCAACGACTACTGCCATCACTGGCTGGAGCACCGCCACGACCTTGACTACGAGATCGACGGCTGCGTGGTGAAGGTGGACAACCTGGCCCAGCGGATGGAGCTGGGAGCCACCTCCAAGGCGCCCCGGTGGGCCATCGCCTTCAAGTTCCCGCCCGAGGAGCGCACCACCCTGCTGAAGGACATCATGGTGTCGATCGGGCGCACCGGCAAGGCCACACCATTTGCCATGCTGGAGCCGGTCCGGGTCAGCGGCAGCCTGGTCAAGCTGGCCACCTTGCACAACGAGGACCAGGTGCGGGCCAAGGACGTCCGGCCGGGCGACACCGTGATCGTGCGCAAGGCCGGTGACGTCATCCCCGAGGTCCGCGGCCCCGTCCTGTCGCTGCGACCCGAGGGCCTGACCGAGTGGCACTTCCCGGGCACCTGCCCGATCTGCGGACAGTCGCTCGTGCGGCTCGAGGGCGAGAGCGACACCTTCTGCGTCAACACCGAGTGCCCCGGCCAGCGAGTGATGCGCATCAGCCACTTCGCCAGCCGCGGGGCCATGGACATCGAGGGGCTCGGGGAGCGCACGGTTGGCCTGTTCTGCGACCAGGGTCTCCTGCGGGACGTGGCCGACATCTACCACCTCGACGTCGACCGCATCCGGGAGTTCGAGGGCTTCGGCGAGGTGTCCATCGCCAATCTCCAGCGGGCCATTGAGGCGTCGAAGTCGCGGCCGCTGGCCAACCTGCTAGTGGGCCTGTCGATCCGTCACCTGGGCGGCACCGGCAGCCAGGTGCTGGCCCGGGCGATGGGCCACCTGGACCGGATCATGGCCGCCCCGGTCGAGGAGATGGCCTCCATCGAGGGCATCGGGCCGGTGATCGCGGCCTCGGTCGGCCGGTTCTTCGCGCTGGAGGTCGACCGCGACGTGGTGGAGCGGCTACGCCAGGCTGGGGTCAACTTCGAGGGTCCCGAGGCTCCGAGCGTGCCCCAGGTGCTGGCCGGGTCG
>JBOGGN010000296.1:0-16638 GCA_050744165.1 Acidimicrobiales bacterium
CTCTTGGATCGAGGTGGCCCAGGCGATGGCCGCGGCCGGGGCCGACGCCATCGAAGTCGGGATCCCGTTCTCCGACCCCGTCATGGACGGACCGACCATCCAGGAGGCGTCGCTTCGGGCCCTCCAAGGTGGCGCCACCCCGCAGGGGATCCTGGCCGAGCTGTCGCGGGCCGACATCGGCGTGCCCTTGGTCGCCATGACGTACTACAACCTGGTGTTCCGGGGCGGCCATCGTCGCTTCGCGAGCGCACTGGTCGACGCTCGGGTGGCGGGCATCATCCTGCCCGACCTGCCCCTGGAGGAACTCGACGATTGGTCTCGGGCGGCCGACGACGCCGGGGTGGAAACGGTACAGCTGGCGGCGCCCATCACCCCCGACGACCGGTTGCGGGAGCTGTGCCGGCGCAGCCGGGGGTTCCTCTACGGGGTCAACCTGATGGGAGTGACCGGCGAACGAGCCGCCGTGGCACGATCGGCCCAAATCCTGGGGGCCCGGCTCAAGGCGGCCACCGACAAGCCGGTGCTGATGGGCTTCGGCATCTCCACGCCGGCCCAGGCGGCTGAAGTGGCGGCATATGCCGACGGGGTGATCGTCGCTTCGGCGCTCATGCGCGTCCTCTTGGAGGGCGGCACGCCCGATGCGGTGGGCGAACGGGTGGCGGCCATCCGCGCCGCCCTCGACGCGCTGCCACCGCCGGCCTGAGAGCCAACCGCGCGGTCACATGGGCGGGTGCAACGATGGCACCCGACCCGTGCGGCCGTCGCAGTCAGGGCTTCTCTACCGAGCCCGGGGCAGACTTCTCGCCAGGGAGCCTGCCGCCATCGGTGACCCGGTTTTCGGTCTTCGCCGTCTTGTGGCCACGACCCTGTTCGGACGCGTCGGCCAGCGCCGGATCGCCGATCTTCTTTCCGCCGCGCAAGTCGTCGTCACTACCGGCCGGATCGTCGCTGATTGGCTGGTTCGTTTCTGGATTCACAGCTGGCATACAAAAACCGCCTTTCTTTCCATAGTTCCGCCCACATAGTGGTTTTACCCCGGCAGGTGCCGCAGCGAACGCCGGTCACCGCGCATGGATCCGCCGAGTCGGTACGCCCGCGGGCGCGACCAGGGCTAGCCCTTGACAGAGCCCGACGCGTTGGCCATTCCTGACTCTCACGGGCCTAACTAGTCCCCCAAGGAAGATTAGGGAAGACCTATCTCAACTCTTGGCAGACGTTTCAAGTCTTGCGAAAGGCGAGCACCGTCTTTACGTCGTCCGCCTGGCGAGCGTATGCGTCCTGCCAGTGGTCGAGGTCAACGGATCGGGTGATGAGGCGGCTGAGCCAGTTGCGGTCGGCCTTGGCCAGGGCGACAGCGCCCGCCTCGTAATGGCGCCGGTTTGCGTTGACCGAGCCGAAGACCACGTTGTTCTGCAGGACCATGTCCCGGTTGAGCAGGCCGGCATCGACATCGAACTGGCGGCCACCGCTGGACACGCCCGTGAGGCACACGATGCCGTTGGGGTCGCTGTGCAGCATGACGTCGAGCACCAGCTGGGCCACGCCAGTGCACTCGATGCACACGTCGGGGGTGATGCCGATGTCGGCGATGCTGCCGTGATGGTACGTAGCCCCCAGCTCGGCCACCAACTGCGGCTTCAGGCCCTCGGTGACCTGGTCGAGGACGTGGGTCTCGAGGCCCCGCTGCACCGCCAGCAATGCCGCCAGCAGGCCGATGGGCCCGGCGCCGGTGACGAGGACCGTCGTTGGCGACCACTCGGCTCGCTTGCCGATGCGAGCGATGTGGTCCCACGCCTTGGCCACCACCGTGGTCGGCTCCAGGAGGACCCCGAGGCGGCCGAGGCTGGGGTCGATCTTCACCGTGAAGTCGACGGTGTTGCGGTATCGCTCGGATGCGTAGCCGTGGTGCTGCTTGATGCCCCGCTCGGTGTACTGGCCGTTGCGGCACATGTCCCATTCGCCGACCGCGCAGTTCGGGCAGGGCACCGGGTCGGGCCGGCGGACGATGCTCACCACGAGGTCTCCGGCAGCCAGGCCGGACCCTGCGGGCGCCTCCAGAACTCGGCCGAGCGACTCGTGGCCGAGGGCGAGTCGGGTCTCGCCCGGTGGGGCCCAGCCGTATTCGCCGGCGATGATTTCCAGGTCGGTGCCGCAGACCCCGATCGAGAGGGTCTCGACCAGCACCGGTCCGTCGGATTCGGGCGGCTCGGGCAGCTCCGTCAAGTCGACGGAGTCCTTCTGCAGGGGGACGACGGTGACGGCGCGCACGGAGGCGAGCGTAGGGCGCGCGGCGCTGACGGTCACAGTAGGTGGCTAGGCTCGGAACATATGTTCGATCTGAACGAGCAACAACGGGCTGCGGTGGCCCACCGGGGCGGCCCGTTGCTGGTGGCCGCGGGGGCGGGCACCGGCAAGACAGGCACCCTGGCGAGCCGGGTGGCTGACCTCATCGCCTCAGGCGTCCCCCCGGGGCGGATCTGCCTGTTGACCTTCACGCGACGGGCGGCCCGGGAGATGCTGGCCCGCGCCGGGGACCTGACGTCCGCGGCGGTGGCGGCCCAAGTTTGCGGGGGGACGTTTCATGGCGTTGCCCACCGCGTGCTGCGGGCCTACGGGCGGCGCCTTGGGCTGGGGCCGGATTTCACCGTGCTCGACCAGGCCGGCACCTGCGAGGTGATTGACCTGGTCCGCCATGACGTCCTTTCGGTCGGTGGGCGCCTGGGTGGCGGAGGTGCTAGCGGCCGGCGCTTTCCCCGCCCCGACACCCTCGCCAGCATCTACAGCCGCGTGGTGGCGACCGGCCGGCCGCTGTCGCGAGTCGTGGGCCGGGACTTCCCGTGGTGCCGGACGGAGGTGGTCGGGATCGGGGCCGTCTTCGATGGGTACACGGCGCGCAAGCGGGTCCGCCGGATGCTGGACTTCGAGGATCTGTTGCTGGCATGGCAAGCGCTCGGTGCCACCCCAGGCGGAGCGGAGTTGTTGGGCGGGCTGTGGGATCAGGTTCTGGTCGACGAGTACCAGGACACCAATCCCCTCCAGGCCGACATCCTGCGTCTCTTGCGGCCGGACGGGGCTGGGCTCACCGTGGTGGGCGACGAGGCCCAGGCGATCTACGCCTTCCGGGCGGCCACCGCCGGCAACCTGGCTCGATTTGGCACCGACTTTCCCGGCACCACGGTGATTCGTTTGGAGGAGAACTACCGATCGATCCCGCCGGTCCTGGTGGTGGCCAACGCGGTACTGGCTGCTGCCCCGGCCACGACCGGTTCGGGCGAGGACCGGCTGGCCCTGTGGTCGCGGCGAGCAGGGCAGCGGCGTCCACTGCTGCGCCGCTGCGAGGATGAGGCGGCGCAGGCGGAGGCGGTGTGCGACTCGGTGCTGGCCCACCGGGACCGTGGCGTCCCGTTGCAGCGCCAGGCGGTGCTGTTCCGGGCCTCGCACCACGCCGACCTGCTGGAGTTGGCGCTGGCCCGGCGCAACATCCCCTATGTCAAGTACGGCGGTCTACGGGTCTTGGAGGCAGCCCACGTCCGGGACCTCCTGGCCGCCCTCCGGGTGCTCGCCAACCCCTGGGACGAGGTCGCCTGGTTCCGGCTGTTGACACTGGTTGACGGTGTTGGCCCGGCCACGGCTCGTCGGGTCATGGCGGCGCTGGGATTGGAAGCAGTCGCCGGGTCAGGCGCTGAGCCGGATGTGCCCGGGGGATGGCCGGACTGTGACCCGGCGGCCACGCCGATGTCCCGGCTGCTGGCGGCCCCCCCGTCGCTCGCCGATGGGGCGGCGCCGAAAGGCGGCCTGTCGCCGGGGAGCGGCGCCTCGCGGGGCCTCGCCGAGTTACGGGCGGCGCTCAGCGACTGTGCCGACGGGTGCCTGCCCGGCGGGGGGACGCCCGACCCAGCAGTGCAGATTGAGCGGCTCGCTCGGTGGCTCGGGCCAATCGTCGAGCGACGGTACAAGTCACCCGCTGCTCGCCTGGAGGACCTGGCGCAGTTGGGTCGGGCCGCGGCGGGCTACCCAGACCGGGGGTTGTTCCTGGGCGAGATCACCCTCGACCCACCCGCCGCCACCGGCGACCTGGCAGGGCCACCGTTGCTTGACGAGGACTGGCTGGTTCTCTCGACCGTCCACTCGGCCAAGGGGGGCGAATGGGATGCGGTCCACGTGCTGCACGCCACCGACGGCATGTTTCCCGCCGACATGGCCTGCGGCGACGCTGAGGGAATCGAAGAGGAACGGCGCCTCTTGTACGTGGCGGTCACCCGAGCCCGGGACATCCTCGAGATCTACGTGCCGCAGCGGTACCACGTGGCTCGGGACCAGTTCCGGCGCTTCTCCGATGTCCATCTCTATGCCCAGGTCAGCCGCTTTCTCACTGACGACGTCCAGGCGCTCATGGACCACCAGATGACCTTGGCACCGCCCGCCTCGGTGCCGGTGGACGCGTTCGGGGCGCCAGAAGCTGGTTCTCTCGCCGCGGTGGACTCGTTTCTGAGCGGGTTGTGGCACTAATCCTCGCGGGCGCCAGCACTAGCATCCAATGGAATTTCGAGGCGGGGACAGGTGACGGGCGGCGATGAACCTGGAAACCAAGCGATACACCACAGACTGCGGGGAAGCGACGACTTCGTCGCGCCTCCGCCAAGTCGCCGCCGACGATCCCGGCCGCATGGCGGTCCGGGTCGACGACGCAGTGCTCACCTATCGCCAGTTGGACGAGGCGGCCGACGGCCTGGCAGCCGCCATCCTGGCTGACCTTGGCGCAGGCGAGCAGCGGGTGGGGTTGCAGTGCGGCGGCCTGATCGCCATGGCCGTGGGAGCCATCGGCATCGCGCGCGCCGGTAAGGTCTCGGTCCCGATCGACCCCACCGCACCGGTGGAGCGAGTCGGGCTCATCTGCCGCGACGTTGCCTCGCCCCTGCTGCTGAGCGACACCGGGATCGACTCCACCGAGATCCGGGTGCCGGTCGCCCACCCGCTCGAACACCGGGCGCCGATCTCTCCCGGCGGGGTGGACGTCGCCCAGGGGGAGCTGGCGTCGATTGTGTTCACCTCCGGATCGACCGGAATGCCGAAGGGGATCATGGTCCCCTCAGCGGCGCGACGGGATCTACGCCGCAAGCTGACCTATGAGGTCGCGCCGGGCCTGACACTGGGGATGATCACGGCAGGGACGGTGGGTTTCTCCGAAGCGACGATGCACTTCGTCGTGCAATTCGGCTGCGCCATCGACGGTTACGAGATTCGCCGCCTCGGCCTCGCCGGGCTCGGCCCTTGGCTGCTGGCGTCACGAGCGCACGCCATCGGCGTTGTGCCGACCATCATCCGCTTCCTGCTCCCGACCGTTGAGCCGGCCCAAGTGTTCCCCGACCTCAAGCTGGTCATCCTCACCGGGGAGACGAGCACCTGGGAGGACATCGCCGCCCTGCGCCCCCACCTCCCCGCCGACGCTCGCATCTGGAACATCTTCGGGCTGACGGAGACGGGGGGTATTGCTCAGTACGTCATCGACCAGGACACGCCGATCGGGTCCGGGCCCCTGCCAGCGGGGCCCCCGCGTCCGGGCATCGTCGTCACCTTGGTCGGCGAGGACGGCAGACCCGTCGCCGACGGGGAGGTGGGAGAGATCGTGGTCGAGAGTCCCGATTGCAACCTCGGCTATTGGGCCCGCCCGGAGCTGACCGCCTCGGTGTTCACCGAGCTCCCGGACGGCATCCGGCGGGTTCGCACGGGCGACGGCGGAAGGTGGCGGCCCGACGGGATGCTCGATCACCTGGGCCGGCTCGACCATGTGGTGAAGATCTCCGGCAACCGGGTCGAGTTGGGCGAGGTGGAGGCTACCTTGCGGACCCTTCCCGGGGTGCTGGCGGCGGCCGCGGCCGCGGCGCCCGACGCCGCCGGCAACAACCGGCTCTTGGCCTTCGTGGTCCCCGACCCCGGGGCCGTGGGCCTGGGCGAGCTGGGCCGCGACGGGGGTCCAACCGCGGACTCCGGCCTCGACGGTTGGGCACTGCGCCGAGCCTTGGCCCGCCGCCTGCCCGGACCCCTCGTACCGGACCGGATACATGTGGTCGAGGCTTTTCCCGACCTTCCCAATGGCAAGATCGACCGCCACCGGCTGCCCGAGCTCGACCGGGAACTGCAGGTCCGACGGCCCCCCGAGCGGTCCATGGAGCCGCTGGAGGCAGGGTTGGCGGGGCTGTGGGCGGAGATTCTCGATGTCCCCTCGGTCGGCTTGGACGACGACTTCTTCGATCTCGGCGGCGACTCCTTGCGGGGCGCACGGCTGTTCGTGGAACTGCAGCGGCGCCTCGATCTGGTGCGGCCGGTGTCGCTGCTGGTGGAGGCCAGCACCGTCCGCCGGCTGGCCCGGGCCATCGCCGCGGAGGCGGCGGCGACCGACATCCTCCTGCCGGTGCAGGTCGGCGGGTCGGCGGCGCCGCTGTTCGCGGTCCACGACGGCGTGGGCGACGTGTTCTTCGCCTCCCGACTGTCGACCCACCTTGGCGACGACCAGCCGGTGTATGCCATCCAGCCGTCGCTCCTCTTCGGCGACCGCATCCTCGAGGGGACTTTCGAGCAGCTGGCAGCCCGGTACCTCGACGCGGTGCGGGCGGTTCGCCCCGGCGGACCGTACCTGCTCTATGGCGCCTCACTCGGCGGCCTGCTGGCCTACGAGATGGCCCGGCAACTGCAGGCCGCCAGTGAGCAGGTCCCGTTGCTGGCCGTTGGCGACAGCTCGGCGCCGGGGATGGCGTTGCATCGGCGGGCCGGAGCCAGGGCTGTGCAGCTGACCCAGCTTCACACCGTCGAGGCGACCCAGCAGGCAGCGGCTCTTGGCGGCCGGTACGGGCGTCACCTGGTCCGACGGGCTCGGGAGGCGCCGCAGCGCTGGCGGCAACGCAAGCAGCAGGACGCGGTCCGGACATCGCTTGCCGCCCCCGCCGGGGCGCCGAGCGACGCCGAGGCGCTGGCCGCCCGCATCATGTACACCTACGGCATGGTGGCCCACGGGTATCGCCCGGCAACGCCATTCGACGGGTCGATCCTGCTGCTTCGCGCCGGGGGCCCAGGTGACCGCCCCGACCGGGGTTGGGCCAACGCCGTCTCCGGAAGGGTGAACATCGTCGACGTGCCCGGGGCTCACAACCAGTTGGGCCTCGAACCCTGGGTCGGCGCCATCAGCGACGCGTTGCGCGAGGCGCTCGGCGAGGTGGCCACACGACGGTGACTGCGTCCCCTCCCGGCGGCGGCGCAGAGCCGGGCGCCGAGGCCGCTGCCGGCGCGGCCGGCATTTTGGTGCGGGGCCTGCGCAAGGCATTCGGTGCGGTGGCTGCCCTGAGCGGCGTGGACCTCGACGTGGGCGCCGGCGAGGTGGTTGCGGTGCTCGGCCGCAACGGGGCCGGCAAGTCCACGCTGGTGCGCATCCTCGGCACCACCGTGCTACCCGACCAGGGGACGGCGGTCGTGGACGGACACGACGTCGTCCGCCTGCCGGCCGCCGCCCGCCGGGCCACCGGTCTCGTCCTCGGCGACGAGCGGTCGTGGTACTGGCGGCTGAGCGGCCGGGCCAACCTCGAGTTCTTCGGGGCCCTCCACGGCCTGCGGCCCGACGATGCCAGGATCCGAGCAGCGCAGTTGCTGGCCACCGTGGACCTGGCCTGGGCCGCGGACCAGCGCTTTGACGGATACTCGTCGGGCATGCGAGCCCGGTTGTCGCTGGCCCGGGCGCTGATCGTGCTTCCCGCGGTGCTGCTGCTGGACGAGCCCTGCCGCACCCTCGACCCCGTGGTGGCGGCCGAGCTCCGGCGGCTCGTGGTCGAGTTGGCCCATGGCCGCGGGCTGGCGGTGTTATGGGTCACCCACGACCTCCACGAGGCGACCGAGGTTGCCGATCGAGTCGTTGTCATCCACGGCGGACGCGTCGTAGCCGAGCGATGTCCGCCCGGTTCGAGCGAGGCACTGGCGCAGCTCCTCTCGGCGCACGCTGTCGAGGACGATGGTTCTCGGTGGTGAGCGCCACCGGGCCCGAGGGGGCGCCTGCGGGGCCATCGGGTGGATACCCCGGGCCGACTCTCGCCTCGGGGCCCGACGCCGGGCGGGTGCGGGCGAGATGGTTGGTCCGGGCCTTCCTGCGCCGCGACTGGGCCGTGGCCCGGTCCTATCGCCTGCCGTTCGTCATGAACCTGCTGAGCTCGGGCTTTATCCTCATCGTGCTGTTCCAGGCTGGCAAGCTGGTAAAACCTGGCACCGGGGGTCCGGCCGACCAGCTGGGACACGGCTTCTTCTCCTTCGCCGTGGTGGGTACGATGGTTCTGTCGATCGTCCACTCGGCCAGCGCCACCTTCGCCTCGAAGCTGCGAGAGGAGCAGACGACCGGCACCCTGGAAGCCTTGCTGGCCACCCCAGCATCCCCGTCGGCGGTCATCTTGTGCAGCGGCCTGTATGACGTGCTGCAAGCGGTGACGCTGTCGTTGGTCGGGCTGGGCATGGGCCTGGTGCTAGGGCTGCACCTGGTGCTGGAGCCTCGCTGGTTGGCCCTCTCGGCCCTGCTCCTCGTCGCCCTGGTGGCCCTGGCGACCGAGATCGGCGTCGGCGTCGCCGCTTTCACCGTCGTCTTCAAGCGCGGCGCCACACTGTCGGGCCTGATCGGCACCGGCCTGGCCCTGCTCGGCGGCGTCTGGTACCCGGTGGCCACCCTGCCGCACCCGGTGCAGCGGGTGGCCGACCTGATCCCCTTCACCTGGGGTCTGACCGCCCTGCGGGCGAGCCTGCTGTTCGGCAAGCTCCAGGGCCTTGGCGTGGCCGGGTTGCTGGCTACCGTCGTCGTCGGGATGCCCGTGGCGTTGCTGGCCTTTCGGGGCGCCGTCGACCGAGCACGTCGTGCGGGGACGCTCGGGCAGTACTGAACAGCAGGCGGGGAGAATGCCCCCCCATCGTGTGGCCATGGCTCCGCGGTACGCGAGGCCTACCCTGGGGCCGGTGTCGTCAGTGAGCACTCTCGAGACACGCCAACAGCGGCCTGGCTGGATCTACTCGGCCAAGACCGACCTGTTGATCTCGTTGTGCTGGCTGCCGCTGTTTCTGGTCGGCTACGAGCTGGCGGCCCGCACCGGACCCCAAGCCGATGCCAGGGTGCGCTGGGCGGTGGCCGGCATCCTGGTCGTCAGCTTCCTGCACCAGCCGTTGACCTTCGCCCTCGTCTACGGGGACCGCAAGCAGTTCCAGCAGCGGCGGCGCCTGTTCATGTGGGCCCCTCCGATCGCGGTGGCCGTGATCGCGCTGGCGGTGTGGCACAACCTTTGGGTCGTGGTGCCCGTCGCTGCGTTGTGGAACACGATCCACACCCTCCAGCAGCGTTACGGTCTGTCGCGGATCTACGCCCGCCGGGCCGGCTACGGCTCGGCCTTCCTCGACCGCTGGGTGCTGTACGCGTGGATGGCAGGTGCCGCCTTGATCGTGGCCGCGGAGCCTCGTACTCCGGGTCTGGTGCAGCGGGTAGGCCTCGGCGGGGTCAACGGCGATGGGGTCCGGCTGCTCACCGACGCCCGCCCGGTGGCCCTCCTCCTGCTGGCACCGGTGGGGTTGGCGGCGGTGCTGCTGACTGCGGCGCTGGTCCGTCAGGAACTGGTGGCAGGGCCGGCCGCCTGCCGGGCCAAGTGGCTGTACCAGGCGTCGTCGCTGGTCCTGATCGCCACCATCGCGGTGGCGCCGGTGGCGGGCTTCATCGCCTACGTCGGTGCCCACGCCATCGAGTACGCGGTCGTGGTGTACAAGACGACGGCGTCCCGCTACGGCCGGGGCCGCGATCGCAGCAGCGTGCTCGGACACCTGGCTGGGTCCTGGTACGGGCGCATCGGGGTGATGGCGGTGGTGGCCTTCGGGGCTCTGGCGGTCGCCAGCCGCCTCCAGGGCAACGGCGAGGAACTGGTCCTGTTCACCGTCGGGGCGCTCCACTTCCTGTACGACGGCTTCATCTGGAAACTGCGCAAGCCGGCAGTCGCCGCCGACTTCGCGATCCGCTCGGCCTGAGCAACCCGCTCGGTCCGAGCAACACGCTCGGTGGTGCGATCATGAAGGGCAGTGACGTCACTCAAAGGGCGGCTCCTGGTCGCCAACCCGGCGATGTCCGATCCCAACTTCCATCGCACCGTCGTGCTCCTGCTGGCCCACCAGGACGACGGCGCGCTGGGCGTGGTGCTGAACCGCCCGAGCGAACTCGACGTCGACTCGCCGCTGCCCCAGTGGGAGCCGCTGGTGGCCGACCCACCGGTCGTGTTCGTCGGCGGCCCGGTCGCCCCGGGTGCGGCCATCTGCCTGGCCCGGGTTCCGGCATCTCAAGCCAAACGGGGTAGGGGCGCCGGCTCGAGCTCGCAGGACGGCGCCGGTTCCGCTGACGGGCGGGGCTCGGGTTCGGCTGGCGGGCCGGGATCCGGTGACGGCTCGGGTTTAGGTGACGGCTCGGGTTCTGGTGACGGCTCGGGTTCTGGTGACGGCTCGGTCTTGGGAGACCGCTCGGGTGGTTGGCTGCCGCTGATAGGGGAGCTGGGGACCCTCGACCTGGAGAAGGACCCTGACGACCTGGCCATCGAGGTGGAAGCCATCCGGGTGTTCGCGGGGTACGCCGGGTGGGGGCCGGGCCAGTTGGAGGGGGAAATCGAAAGCGGCGCTTGGTTCGTGGTCCCGTCCGAGGCGGCCGATGCCCTGGCCGACGACCCTCAGCAGCTGTGGAAGCGGGTGCTGC
The DNA here is from genome assembly GCA_050744165.1 of Acidimicrobiales bacterium. Lineage (GTDB taxonomy): Bacteria > Actinomycetota > Acidimicrobiia > Acidimicrobiales > Palsa-688 > JBOGGN01. The sequence continues at coordinate 10,742 of JBOGGN010000296.1, forward strand.
GCCGCCAGGGTGGGCGGTTGGCGCTGGTGGCCGCGTACCCGACCGACCCCAGCCTGAACTGACGGCGGCGTGGCCACCCACGAGGTCCGCAATCAGGCTCCACCGCTCGAGGGCTACAACGTCTACGACCAGGACCCGGCACTGGTCGAGGGTGTGGCCCGACACGGCGGCGCCGGCGCCGAAGCGGGGTTGCGGTCCCTCGGGGAGCGGGCTGGGTCGGCCGAGGCCATCGGCTGGGGATTCGAGGCCAACACCAACCCACCGGTCTTACGGACCCACGACCGCTTCGGCAACCGGATCGACCGGGTGGTCTACCACCCCAGCTATCACCAGCTGATGGCGGTTGCCGTCGGCCACGGTCTCCACGCCCTGCCTTGGCGGCCGGTTCCTGGTCCCGGCGCACAGGTCGCCCGGGCCGCCGGGTTCTATGTGTGGAGCCAGGTTGAGGCGGGCCACGGCTGCCCTATCTCCATGACCTACTCGGTGTTGCCGGCGCTGGCAGCGTCCACCGAGGTCCGCGATCACTGGGCGCCCTCGCTGATCTCCTCGGCCTATGACCCGGCCGACCGACCGGGCACCTCCAAGGCGGGAGCGCTGGCGGGTATGGCGATGACCGAGAAGCAGGGCGGCTCCGACGTCCGCGCCAACACCACCGTGGCCGCGCCCGCCCCTGGCGACGGCGCTGACGCCTACCGGCTAACTGGGCACAAGTGGTTCTGCTCGGCTCCAATGGGCGACCTGTTCCTGGTCCTGGCCCAGGCGCCCGGCGGCCTGACCTGTTTCGCCTTGCCCCGGTGGGCGCCCGACGGCGCGCGCAACGCGATGTTCCTCCAACGGCTCAAAGACAAGCTGGGCAACCGTTCCAACGCTTCGGCAGAGATCGAGCTCGACGGCGCCTGGGCGCAGCGGCTGGGCGAGGAGGGCCGGGGGGTGGCCACCATCATCGAGATGGTGACCCACACCCGGTTGGACTGCGTGATCGGCAGCGCGGCCGGGATGCGCCAAGCGGTCGCCCAGGCGACCCACCATTGCGCCCACCGCCATGCCTTCGGCCACCCATTGGTCGAGCAACCACTGATGCAGATGGTGCTGGCCGATTTGGCCGTCGAGTCCGAGGCGGCCACCGCCACCATGTTGCGCCTGGCCGGCGCCTACGACGCCAGGGGTGACGAGTACGAGTCCGCCTTCGGCCGCTTGGCAACGGCAGTGGCGAAATACTGGATCTGTAAGCGCCAGCCGCCGCTCACCGCCGAGGCGCTGGAGTGCCTCGGCGGCAACGGCTTCGTCGAGGAGTCGATCATGCCCCGCCTGTTCCGGGAGAGTCCCCTGAATGGGATCTGGGAAGGCTCAGGGAACGTCATCTGCCTCGACGTGCTCCGTGCCCTGCACCGCCAGCCGGGTTCCCTGGACGCCTTCTTCGAGGAGCTGGAGCGAGCCCGGGGAGGCGACCACCGCCTCGACGCCGCCATTGACAGTCTCCACGGCCAGCTGGATCCCGCGGCCGGGGATCGCGACCTCCGGGCGCGCCGGCTGGTCGAGCAGATGGCGCTGGTGCTGCAGGGGTCGCTGCTGGTGCGCTTCAGCCACCCGGCGGTCGCCGACGCCTTCTGCGCCTCCCGTCTCGGTGGCGACTGGGGTCGGGCCTTCGGGACCCTCCCGAGCGGAGTCGATGCCGCCAGCATCGTCGGACGGGCCACGCCGAAGGTGGGCTGACTGCGCGGAAATTCCCTTACGGTTGCCGGAGCCGCGCCAGTGCGGTCGGCCACTGCGCCGGGTCGGCCCCGAGGGCGGCGTCACCGATGACGACCTCGACAACGCCCGGCCCCCGCGCGTCGCTGGCGGCGCGGTCATCTGCGGTGGCCGGCACGGAGGCGGACCGGGCGCTGCCCAAGCTTGAGGGTTCGTCGACGAACACCGAGAGGGCGATCGTGGCCGGGTCCCGCCCCACGGCCGCACACGCGGCCACCAAGTCGCCGATGTGGTCGGCCACAGAGGCCGGGGGCCCGAAAAGGGTCCAAGCGTCGGCCCAGGCCGCCGCCTGCGCTGCGGTGCCACCGACCAGCATCACGGGGAAGGGGTGCTGCACGGTCGGAGGGTCGAGAGGTGCGTCCTGGAGGCGGTAGAACTGGCCCCGCCAGGTCGCCGGTTGACCGGGGGCGAGGCGTTTTACCACCTGAACGGCCTCGGCCAGCCGGGCGTCTCCAACCGAGGTGCGCTCCGGGAGGAACCCGAGAAGGAGCCGGCCCCCGCTCAGCTGGTCGACGGTCGAGGCCAGCTTGGCCACGACCGCTGGGTGGCGGCCCTGAGCCGGGTCGACCACAACCTCGATGCGGACGCGGGGAACCGCCGAGGCCAAAGCCCCGGCCAGGGCCCAGCACTCCTGGCTATCGGGGGTGTCGTCGACCCGGAGCCCGTCCCAGCCGGCGGACTCCGCGGCCGCGGCCATCGAGAGCAGGTCGGCCGCCGGGCGGCTGGTGTCCAGCCAGAGGGTGGTCCGCACCGCCGAGGCTCAGTCCGGGCGATCCCGGCGACCGCGGCGGTGGCGGCCCCGGCGCCGTCGGCTCTCGTCCATGCGGGCCCGGATCGTCTCCCGGCGGGCCTGGAGGTCGCGATAGCTGAGGTGCTCTACGTCCTTAGTGACGCCCAGGCTGGCCTTGACCCCTTCCAGATCGACCGGCTGCAGTCGAGGGTCGATACCGACCTCGTGGGCGATGCGGTCGCCGTAGCGGCTGGCGAAGTAGGTCGCCACGGAGGTGATCTCCGAGAACAGGTCGACGTCGGGGGCGAGGGTCGCCAGCGCCCCATCGAGGAACAGAAGGTCCTTTACGAACAGCATCAGCTCTTTCGGCATCCGGGCGCCGTAGCCGAGCAAGGCCTTGGTCAGATCCCGTATCTCGCCGACGAGCTCCTCTGGCGCCATGGTGGTGGGGTCCCGGGCCGGGCGGTCGAGGCCGAGATCGCGGATGACAGCGTCGAGGTCAGTGTCAGGGGGTAGGGCGCCAAGGTCCCGCAGGGCCCCCATTTGGAGCTTGACGTCGTTGACCGTGCCCCCGAGCAGGAGGCGGAGGAAGGCCAGCCGCCGCCGCTCGTCCAGGCGGCCGGTGATCCCATAGTCGAGCAGCACCACCTTGCCGTCGGGGCGGACGAACAGGTTTCCCCCGTGAAGATCACCGTGGAAGACCCCGAACAGCATGGCGCCCTCGAGGAAGGCAATCATCCCGGCGTGGACCACGGCCGAGGTGTCTACACCGGCAGCGTGCATGCCCGCGACGTCGTCCCATCGGAAGCCGTCAAGGCGTTCCATCACGAGGACGCGGCGGGTCACCAGCGTCGGGTGGGGCCTCGGCACGATGATGGCCCGCTCTCCGGTCTCGGCCAGGAGGCGGGCGATGTCGAGCATGTTGTCGGCTTCCAGCCGGAAGTCCAGCTCCTCGACGATGGTCTCAGCGAACAGCTCCACCAGGGCCGGCGGGTTGGCCAGGGCCGCCACCGGGATGCGACCCACCAGGGCGGGGGCGACCCAGCTCATGACCGACAGGTCGCGCCGGACCAGCTCGGCGACGGTCGGCCGTTGGACCTTGACAACGACCGGCTCGCCGGTGGCAAGAGTGGCGGCGTGAACCTGGGCGATCGAGGCCGCCGCCACAGGCTCGGTGGCGAAGTCCAAGAACACCTCGTCGAGCGGCCGGCCCAGATCCTCCTCCACGATGGCCCGCACCGATTCGAACGACTCCGCGGGGACGTGGTCGCGGAGCAGCTTGAACTCGGTCACCAGCGGCTCGGGGAAGATGCCCTGGCCGGACGACAGGATCTGACCAAGCTTCACGTAGGTGGGCCCGAGGCGCTCGAAGGCTTGACGCAGCCGGTGGGAGAGCCCCGCCTGGGACACCTCGCTGCGGCCGGTCCACCGGGAGCGGGGGCGGTCGATGAGCTTCCAGCCCGCTAGCGCGCGGGCCAGCGACCAGGTGACGACGATGCCGCGGCGCAGCGGGGGTAGCCGGCTGCGGTGGACCAGTTGGGGCACCTCGGCGGCCGTTGCCTCTCGCAGGCGGTCCACGTCGTGGCGCCACGAGATGTCCGACAGGACGATCGGCCAGGGCGGGTACTCGCTGAAGGCCCCGATGTCGTAGTCCGCAGGCTGCAACTCCCCGGCGTCGTCTTCCGCCTCCGAGGTCGACGTCACCCCGTGACGGTACCTCGGTGGGGGGAGTTGTCCGGCCCGGGCTCGCCGGGCACCACCTGTTGGACAACCGAGGGGGCACCGGCACGCGTGTTAGCTCAGCTGGGCCACCGCCATTGCACTGCCGCGGTCGTTGGATCGAGACCGACAATGTGGTTCCATCCCACCACCACCTCGAGCGCCGTGGCGGTGGAAGTGGCGTGGACCTCGTCGACCTGGCCCGGTTCGGCCGGTAGCTGGGAGGAACCTTTGATGGTGCCGGTGGCCGTGTCGACCGCCTCGAACAGGCAGGTGTCGGCGTCGCTGTCGCATGACACGATGACCGGACTGGTCGCGCTGAGGTCCAGCGCCTGGGTGTCGCCGGAGCGGCTGACGCGGGTGGCCACCTGCCAGAGCTGTTTGCCCGACCCCAGGTCGTAGGCGACGGTGGCCGGCCGGTCAGAGTCGGACTGCAGGGCCGACTCCACGAACAGCGTCGAGCCGACGATGCCACTCAGGGAGAAGGACATGCTGCGAGGGATGGTGAGCAACTGGCGGATGGCGCCCGTCGCCACGTCGAGGGCGAAGAGGCCCTGGCCGTTGGTCCATGCCAGCGTCGTTGCGCTCTGTACCGCTGACTCGCCGGTCAGGGTGAAGGGGATCTGGGCGTTCTCTTCGTCGGTGGCCGTGCGCCACAGCATCGCCCCATCGGCTAACCGGTAGCGCAGGGCGCAGCCTCCGGAGGTGGTGACCAGCACGGTCAGGGCGGTGCCGTCGGGGCTCACGAACAGGCCGTCCTCCTCGGTAGCGCCCGCGTTGATCGGGATGTCGGGGCCGGCGGGGCACGACGGTGTCAGGGTTCGGGCGGTCCCGGTGGCGGCCGAGATGACCATGATCGACAGGTCGGGCCCGCCCGTGGCGGCGGTCTGGTCGACCAGGACGTCCTCGCCGGCCACCTCCAGCCAGCGTGGGGTGGAGGTCAGCCGCATGCTCCAACTCTGGGCACCCGAGACGGCGTCGAAGGCCTGGACCGTACCGTCCTCGGCCAGGGTCACCAGGCGGCCGGCGGCGACCACGGCGCAGTGCGACGCGCAGGGCGTGGCCAGCCGGTTGCTGAGCGACGCCTGCCAGCGTCGCTGCCCGCTCGCGGCATCCAGCGCCACCACCGTGGTGCCGTAGATTGCGATCGCCTGCGATGGGCCGGCGACTACGACGGGGACGCCGGCGTCGGACTGGTCGAGGACGCTGCTGGACCACAGCACGTGGGCCTTGGCACCCGACGGGTGGACCCGGCGGACCACCTCGGACTCGGTGGCCCCGGACCCGGGGGCGACGGCGTAGAAGTCGCCGGCCATGCCTGCGGCCACGGGCACCACGATCGAGTTGGCGGTGCTGTAGCCGCCGCCTGAGGCGCCGCCGACGAGGTTCTTGCTCGAATGGCCGAGGACGGCGGCAGCCACGACGCCCCCGACGACGAGCAGGACGACCAGGGTCACGATGAGCCCCACGACGCGACCTGCCTTGCCGGCCCTCGGGGCGGTGGCGGCCATGGCTGTCGGATCGATCGGGGACCCGAGGGTGAAGGGCGGCACCGGCTGGGGGACGGGCGCGCTCGGCAGGGCGTACTGGCAGAAAGGGCATTTGGGGTCGTCGGACCTGCTCGCCACGTTGGGGTCAATCGGTCCCCCGCAGTTCGGGCATTCCGTCACCGTCACACGAGCCACGCTGCCCCCTCCAC
>JBOGGN010000297.1:0-20582 GCA_050744165.1 Acidimicrobiales bacterium
GCCTGGACGTCGCCGTTGCTCAGGAAGTTCTGGAGGTCCAGCCACTCGCCCTGACCGGCGGTGCCGCCGAACGCGGCCGGAGCCTCGTCGGACATGTCGAAGACCAGGTTGTTGCCTGCGTCGACGATGGCCTTGCCGAGGCCGGCCGAGGTGGCATCGGGGTAGGCCGAGTTGTCCAGGTTCTTGTTGGCCGACAGGAAGCCGCTCCCCGTTGCCGACACCAGGATCTTGGCCGCCTCGGGCGAGGCCAGGTACTGCTGGAAGGCAGCGGCCGCAGTGTTCTTGGTGAATGCCACCGCGAAGTCACCCGCGGCCTCAACCTCGGCCGGCGAGTTGTTGATCGAGGGGAAAACGAAGAACTTGGCCGTGGTCCCGACAGGGGAGGGGTCGTTGTCGCTGGTGATGGTGGTCGCCACGAAGCTGGCCTCGTACACGATCGCCGACGTGGGGCTGGCCTTGAACACGTTGTCCACCGAGCCGGTGAACGGAACTTTCACGGCGTTGGCCGGAGGGCCGATCAGCGACGGGTCGCCCCAGATCTGCTTGAGGTCATTGAGGGCGGTAGCGACCGTGGGATCGGTCCACTTGATCTGATGCTTGGCCAGCATGTTGTAATCGTTCAGGCCCGCAGTGCGCAGATAGACGTTCTCGAACCAGTCGGTAAGGGTCCAGCCGTCGCCACCGCCCACCGAGATCGGCACCGACACGCCCGAGGAAGACAGCGTCTTGGCGTCGTTGACGAAGTCCTGCCAGGAAGCGGGATTCGAAGTGATGCCGGCGTTCTTGAACGAGTTGGCGTTGTACCAGACGGTGGACTTGTCGGATGCGTCGACCGGGACGCCGTACAGGGTGCCGTTGGCCGAGCCGAGCTGGGCCCAAACGCTGGGGAAGTTGGCGTTCACCGCCGATTGGGCAGCGGCGCTGACCGGCTGGATCTTGCCCGCGGCGGCGTAGGACTGGATGGAGCCGGGGAAGGACAGCATGGCGATGTCGGGCGGGGTGCCGCCGGACACCTGGGTGCCGAGCACGGTGGTGAGGTTGCCGCCTGCCGCCGGGGTGTAGGTGCCCTTGGCGCCGGTCCTCTGGTCGAAGTCGTCCAGCACCGACTGGAAGGCCGCCTGCTCACCCGACGTCCACACCCCGAGGATGGTGAAGGATTGGCCGTTCAGGTTGGGCAACGCGGCGCTGCCGGTGGTCGTTGACGACCCAGCGCCTGACCCTGACGAGGTCGTCGTGTTGGTGGTCGACTTCTTGCTGGAGCCGCAACCGGCCACCAGCGCCACGGCGGCGAACAGCGCGCCGGCGCCGGCCAACTTGCGTTTGATCATCATTGTTTCTTCTCCTCCTGTTGCTTTCGGGTCTTCTCGTCTCGAATGGCGACGCCGGTGTGGGGGTCGAAAAAGTGCAGCCGGCTCGTGTCGATGGCGACAACGACCCGTTCCTGTTCCTTGACCGGGCTCCTGGGGTTGAACCTGGCCACTAGTGCCGCTTTACCCTCGCGGGCGAACATCGTGTCGCCGGACTCCTTGGCCAGTTCCACCACGTCCTCGTTTCCTTGGACGGGGGGGATGTCGACGGTCATGTGGACCATCAGGTCTGAGCCGAGGGGCTCCACTAGCTCCGCGAACGCACTTAGGGTGCGGCCGCCTGAGCCTTGGCTTCCGTTGCGTTGGCTTCCGGGGGCTTGGCTGGGGCTGGGACCCGGGCCGGGCCCGGGGGCTTGGCTTCCGCTGTCTTGGCCGGGGCTGGGGCCGGGGCCGGGGCCTCCGCCCGAGCCTTGGCCGGGACCTCCGCCTGAGCCTTGGCCGGATCCTTGGCCGGAGCCGTTGACGAGGGAGGCGTCCTGCATGTCCTCGGGCCGGAAGCCGATGATCAGGTTCTGGCCGACGTACTTGCCCAGGAGGGGGTGGCTGGCAACCACCTCGGCGGGGACCGCGAGTGTCTCTGCCCCCACGGTCACCGAGAAGGCTCCATCGCCGTCCTTCTCCAGCGAGGACGGCAGGAAGTTCATGGCGGGCGATCCGATGAACCCAGCCACGAACAGGTTGTCGGGCCAGTCGTAGAGCACCTGGGGCGGCGCGATCTGTTGCAGCACGCCCTTCTTCATCACCGCCACCCGGTGGCCGAGGGTCATGGCCTCCACCTGGTCGTGGGTCACGTAGATGGTGGTGACCGACAAGTCCCGCTGAATGCGTGCGATCTCAGCGCGGGTCTGTACCCGCAGCTTGGCGTCGAGGTTGGAGAGCGGCTCGTCCATCAGGAAGGCCTGGGGGTGGCGGACGATGGCCCGTCCCATGGCCACCCGCTGGCGTTGGCCACCGGAAAGATTGCGTGGCTTGCGGTCGAGATATTCGCTCAGCCCGAGGACCCGGGCGGCCTCTTCAACCTGCTTTTTCATTTCCCCCTTGGGGACCTTCCGCAAGGCCAGGCCGAAGCCGATGTTGTCACGCACTGACAAATGGGGGTACAGGGCGTAGGACTGGAACACCATCGCGATGTCGCGGTCCCGGGGGGGGACGTTGTTGACGACGCGGTCACCGATGCGGATCTCCCCTTCGGTGATGCTTTCCAACCCAGCCACCATCCGCAGGGCCGTCGTCTTGCCGCACCCAGACGGGCCGACGAACACGACCAGCTCCCCGTCGCCGATATCGATATTGAGGTCCTTGACCGCTCGCGTGCCGTCGTCGTACACCTTGCCGACGTGTGACAACGTCAAAGTGGACACATTTTCCCCCCAGAAAAGGTCTCGCTATTCGGATTGATGCGCCACGAGCGCGCGAGAATAATGCGGCTCGTGGTTGGCGTAAGGGCTTGTTGTGGAAGGCATCATACCCCCCTCCGGATTTTTTGCACCTTCGGATTGCGCTCTCTGACCGCGGGGCTGCTGCGGCGGTGTACTGCGGCGCAAGCACAGCTCCAGGGCAACGCCCGGAGACCCGATCGGCGGCCGTGGGCGCCTTGCTCGGGCCGGTCGGGCGACCCAGTCGGACCGCCTGCTCGGGCCGGTCGAGCGACCCAGTCGGACCCCCGTCGGCATCCTGCTCGGGCCGGTCGGGCGACCCAGTCGGACCGCCTGCTCGAAGCCGGTCGGGCTCCTGGCGCGCCCGACGACCCGGTTGGCGGTAGTGGCCACCCAGCTCGGGCCGCGTTGACGCCAGTATCGCCTTGAGCCCGCCCCGACCCGGGGCCCGTCGGGGCTTGCTGCGCCTGCTCAGCCTCAGGCTGGGTGTGCTGGGTCTCGGCCGTCGAGCTCCAAGCGGAAGGCGAGCAAGCTGAGCTCGGGAACTGGAAACCAATCCCGTTCCGGGGTGCGCACAAACCCATTTCTCTGGTACAGCCGGTGGGCGGCGGTCATTTGGGGCGTGGAGTGGAGAAATACTGCCTCCCGGCCGAGTTCCCGTCCCCGAGCCAGTGCCGCTTCCAGCAGGAGCTGGCCGACCCCTCGACCTTGCGCGCTCGGCGCTACCGCCATCATCCGAACCCCGCACTCCCCATCCCGGATGTCTTCGGCGAAAGGGCACTTCCCGTCGGGAATGAAGGTGACCGACCCCACGATGTCGTTTCGATCGACGGCGACGAGGACTTCCGCTACGGCGGCACGACCGGAGACATCGGCGAGCTCCTCGGCGTAGTCGTCGGTCATCGGGAGGTCTGTCACCGCATAGAACGCGGTCACTATCACTTGGCCCGCCGAATCGGCCTCCTGCGGGTGAACCGGCCGGACGATCACGACGGGCCGACCGCCTGGATCACGACGGGCCGACCGCCTGGATCGCGGCGAGAGCCGGCAGCTCGCCCGCGGCCACCATCTGCATCACGATGGCTCTGAGGGTGGCCAACTCCTCCGGCCAGGTGATCCCGAAACACCGGCCGTCGACCGGCAACACCTGGACCTGCGCCTGCCCCCGAGCAACGAGTTGGCCGATGACCACTGGGAGCAGCACCTCCGCTGACGGTTGGTCGCCGTTGAGCTCCTCCTCGAACAACGGCCAGATCGTCGATCGCAACGCCCACAAGTTCATCGACACCAGCTGCGTGCCGGGCACCGAAGACTCCCCGGCTCCAGCCGCGGCCAGATCCCGAACAGCCCAGCGATCGTCGGGCCCGCCCTCAGGCGTGGCCGGGCCGATGACGGCTGCCTCGGTGAGCGCTACCAGATCCAACTGCCCATGCCCGGCCATGGCCGGCTCTCGTGTTCGGCAGAGGGCCCGGTTGACGCCAGTCGACCCGGGCAGCATGGTTCGGGCTAGCCCGAAGCCCACAACGGCGTGCCCCTCGCCGTCCCAACTGCGGAGCGCCCGAAGGGCGTCGAGCGGGTACAGGTCGTCGGCGTTGGCCACCCCGAACATGTCTTCTCCCGCTAGGACTTGCCGGGCTGCCAATACCGCCGGCACCGTCCCCCGAGGCCCCGCAGGTTGTTCGACCACATCGATCGACGGTGACGGGTCTCCGCACCGGGCACGGAAGCGACGGGCCAAACGCTCATTCACCTCGTCCGCCAGATCCGCCCGGGTGACAACGACGACTCGCCCTAACCCCGCGGACCACGCCTCGTGGGTGAGGTATTCCACGATGGTCTCGCCGCCAGGTCCCACCGGCGTCAGCTGTTTGCATCCTCCGAAGCGTTCGCCCATGCCTGCTGCCAACACGACCAGAGTGCGGCAGCCGGAGCGATCCACGCCGACATCCTGCCAGCCTCCCCTAGTGTGGGCGCACGATGGACGACACCGAGATCAGGAGCACCATCGACCGGCTGGTCACCGAGGAACGGGATCTGCGTGCCCAGCATGCGAGCCAGCCGCTCGACGAGGCCGGGGCGGCTCGGTTGCAGGAAGTCGAAGAGTCGCTCGATCAGTGCTGGGACCTTCTACGCCAGCGCCGGGCTCGCCGCGAATTCGGCATGAACCCGGACGACACGGCCGTGCGCGACCCCACCGTGGTCGAGCGCTACCGCCAGTAGCGACCAGGACCCGACCGGCCCTCGAAGGGACGTACCGAGCAGTCAGATTCGGGGCGGCAGCGCGTCGGCGACGAGCGGTTCCCCCGACGATGGGGGTGGCTGCGCGTCGCTGCCGGGCGACCGCGTCAGGTCATCGATCATTCTTGACCGCGTTCGATGAACTTGGGATGCGAAATGGCTGTACTACTGCAGCTGACGCGGCCAGGTTCACCAAACGCGGCCAGGTTCACCAAACGCGGCCAAGTTCACCAAACGCGGCCAAGTTCACCAAACGCGGCCAAGTTCACCAAACGCGGTCAGGTTCACCAAACGCGGCCAAGTTCACCAAACGCGGCCACGTTGAGGCGTCTCACCTACCCCACGCGAGGCCGGCGCAACGGCGGCCCGTCGACCGGGCAGCACATCTCGGTCCCAACAGCAGGTGTCACCGAGCCTGGGCCGACACCCGAGACGCCCGACCCCGCCTCAGCCCCAACCCCCACCGCCTCAGCCCCAGCCCCAGCCGCCTCAGCCCCCACCGCCCCCATTGCCGGCGCAGGGTTGCGAATCCCGAAGAAGGCGATCACCGCACCCGAGAAGGTGACCGCGGCCGAGATGTACACGGCAGTGTGGAAGCCAGCCGACAGCGCCGCCGGGTGCGTATAGGACGCACCGGTGATCCCGGCCAGCGCCGGCAGGACGGCGACCGCCAGCAGCCCCGCCGCCCGAGCCACTGCGTTGTTGACACCCGAAGCGATCCCCGCCAGGTTGACGTCGGCGGCGGCCAGAACAGTGGCGGTCAACGGCGCCACGGTCAGCGACAGGCCCAGGCCGAACACGATGACCGCAGGCAACACGTCGGTCACGTAGTGGCCGCCTGGGCTGATCCGCACCATGAGCAACAGCCCGGCGCCCACCACCAAGGGTCCCACGGTCATCGGGATCCGGGGGCCGATGCGCTGCGACAGGTCCCCCGCCCGGGAGGACAGCAACAACATGATCACCGTCACCGGGAACAGCGCCCCTCCTGCCGCGGCCGGCGAGAACCGCAAGGCCCCCTGGAGGTCCACCGCCAGCAGGAACAGCAATCCGCTGAGAGCGGCGTACACGACGAATGTCACCAAGTTGGCCGCCGTGAACTGCCGGGAGCCGAAGATCGACGGCGGCAGCATCGGGTGGCGGATGTGGCGCTCGGTGGCCACGAAGCCGACCAGGCCCAGCACGCCGACGACCCCGATGATCCACACCACCGCCAGCTCGCCGGGGCTGGGTGCTTCGATCAGGGCGAAGGTAACCCCGGCCAGGCCCACGATCACCAGCCCCGCCCCCAGGAGATCGACGTGGCGGTCGGCGGTCGGGTCGGTCGACTCGGGCACGTGGCGGGAGGCCAACAGCACCCCGACCGACAGCGGCACGTTCAGGAAAAAGATCAGCCGCCAGGACACCGCCGACACCAGCCAGCCGCCCACGAACGGCCCGATGGCGGTGGCGATCCCACCTAGCCCCGCCCACGCGCCAATGGCCCGGCCGCGGTCCTCGGGCACGAAACTCGACTCGATGATGGCCAGGCTCCCCGGCACCAGCAGTGCCCCGCCCACGCCCTGCAGCGCCCGGGACGCGATCAGCATCGGCAGGTTGAGCGCCGCCCCGCTCAGGAACGAGGCGACGGTGAACCACACGACCCCCGCCAGAAACACCCGCTTGCGCCCGAACAGATCTCCGAGCCGCCCGCCGAGCAGGATCAACGCCGAGAGGGAGATCAGGTACCCGGTGATGACCCACTGGAGGCCCGAGACCCCGGCACCGAAGTGCTTGCCGATGGTCGGCAGGGCCACATTGACGACCGTTGCGTCGAGGGAGGCGACCCCCGAGCCGATGATGGTGGCGACGAGCACCCACCGCCCGGGCGTGCTGGCGTAGCGCAGCGACCCCTCGGGTTCGGGCATGCCCAAGTTTGGCCGCCCCGCAGGTGCTACGCCGCGGGCATCACGGGTGGCCCCGCCTAAACTCAGACCGAACGCCCGACGCCCGACGCCCGACGCCCGACGCCCGACGCCCGACGCCCCACGCCCCACGCCGGACGCTCCACGCCCGCCCCGCCCATCCGCCCGTCCACCTCGACCGAGGAGATCTCCGTGGCTGCCCGCCTCCAGGTGCTCGACGGGACGACGCTCCTGACCTTCACCTACGACGACCTCCTGCGCTACGCCGGGCCGCATAGCCCCGCTGGCGTGGCGATGGCGTTCCAGGCGATGCGGGGCGCGTTCCCCCGGCTCGACCCAGAAGCCGCACCCCGGCGCCGGGAGATCTCCGTCGATACCGCTTTCCGAGGCCCGGGCGGCCGGGACGGGTTCGAGCTGGTTACCCGGGCCGTCACTGGGGGCCGTTACACGGTCACCGCCGACCTCGAGCGGGCGGAGTTGGGGATGGCATCGGAGCAGTTTGTATTTCGGCTCCGCTACCGAGACGTGGCGTGCACTCTGGCTGTCCGCCGCGGGCTGGTCACCGACGAGTTCGTGCTCATGGCGCGTAAGGAGGACCGGACCCCCGCCGAGGAGCAGGAGTTCACGGCCATGAAACAGGCCATGGCCGACCAGGTCCTCGCCGCCACTCCCGACAACGTCTTCGACATCGAGTAGGCGCCAGGGTGCTAGGCGTCAGGGGCTGGGACCCGGCAGGCCCGCGCCCCCGCCCACGGGCTGGGACCCGGCAGGCCCGCGCCCCTGGGGCTGGGCCCGGCCTCGGCCGCCCGCGCCCTGGTCGGGCCAGGCCAGCGGGCGGCTGACCGGCACTGCACTACCGGCCCGCCGACCAACTCCAGGCGTACCCGCTGTCCTCGGCCTCGACCGCAGCCGGCCCGAGGCGCAGCGGCCGGAACGTGTCCACCATGACCGCCCACTCCTCGGTCCCCGGCGCCCCGAGCGACGCCTCCACCGACCCCGGCTGTGGCCCGTGCACCCACCCCGAGGGGTGCAGCGTCAGCGACCCCACCTCGATCCCCGCCCCCCGCCGGGACATGAAGTCGCCGCCGACGTAGAACAACACCTCGTCGCTGTCGACGTTGGCGTGGCAGTACGGCGCCGGCACCGCCTCCGGGTCGAAATCGAACGGCCGGGGGCAGAACGAGCACACTACGAACCCGGGCCCCTCGAAGGTCTGGTGGGTCGGCGGCGGGAGGTGGACCCGCCCTACCCGGGGCTCGAAATCGGCGATGTTGAAGGCGTAGGGGTATAGGCAGCCGTCCCAGCCCACGACGTCGAAAGGATGGTTGGAAAAGACGTAGCGCGTCCCGCCCTCGCCATGCCGAACGAGCACCTCGGTCTCCCCGTCGGGCGCCGGGTCCTCGGCGGCGAACGCCGGGCCTCGGAGGTCACGCTCGCAGTAGGGAGCGGACTCAAGAAACTGGCCGGTCGCCGACAGGTACCGCTTGGGCGACCCAACGTGACCGCGGGCTTCGATGACCAGCGCCCGCAACGTCCCCGAAGGCAGCCACCGGTGGGTGGTCGAGGTCGGAAGGACCACATAGTCGCCGGCGCCGACGTCGAGGGACCCGAACACGGTCTCCACCACGGCCTGCCCCGACTCCACGTACACGCACTCGTCGCCCCGGGCGTTGCGGTACAGCGGCGACGGCCGGTCGGCGACCGCATAGGAGAGCCGGACGTCCTCGTTGGCCAGCAGCAACTGCCGCCCTGTCACCAGGTCGCCGCTGCCGGCGTCGAGCTTGTGGGCCCGGAAATGTCGCGGCTTCAACGGATGGTTGGCCACCGTCTCGATCACCGGGAGATCCCACGCCTCGACCGCTACCAGGGCGGTGGGCGGGTGTCGGTGGTACAGCAGGGACGAGGCGCCGGAGAACCCTTCGACCCCCACCAGTTCCTCGGTGTACAAGCCGCCATCGGGCCGGCGGAACTGGGTGTGCCGCTTGTGTGGGACCTCGCCCAACATCCGGTACGAAGGCACCGATCCACCTCCCCTGCGTCCGTTGAACGGACAGTCCTGTAACGATATTGTACCGAACGTGGCCGATAAGAACCCGACCAGCTGGATCCCGGTGGAAGATGGCAGCCCCTTTCCCCTCACCAACCTGCCCTTCGGGGTGATCTCGCTCGGCGGCGGCCAGCCCCGGCTCGCCGTGGCCATCGGCGCCTACGTCGTCGACCTGGCTGCCCTGGCGTGGAGCGGGTTGCTACCGGGGTTCGACGGGTCGTCCGCTCAGCTGTCCCTGAACCCCTTCCTGGCCCAAGGGCCCCGGGCGTGGGAGTCGACGCGGCGGCGCTTGACCGTGCTGCTCAGCCAGCCGTCCCGTCAGAACGAGGTCGAGCCGGCGGTGCACCCGATGCACGAGGTAACGCTGCGGATGCCCTTCGACGTCGGCGACTTCGTCGACTTCTACTCCTCGCTCGACCATGCGGCCAACATGGGGCGGATGCTCCGCCCCGGCGGCCCCGAACTCCCCGCCGCCTGGTGGTACCAGCCGCTTGGCTACCACGGCCGCGCCGGCTCGCTGGTGCTCTCGGGCACCCCGGTCGTGCGTCCCTGCGGCCCGCGAGGCGCCGAGGACTTCGGCCCCTCGCTTCGGCTCGACTTCGAGGCCGAGGTCGGCTTCGTGGTCGGCGTGCCCAGCCGCCGGGGGCACCGGCTGACACCGGCATCGCTGGCCGAGCACGTCTTTGGGGTGGTCCTGGTCAACGACTGGAGCGCCCGAGATCTTCAGGCGTGGGAGTACCAGCCGCTCGGGCCGTTTCTCGGCAAGTCCTTCGCCACCTCGGTCTCGCCGTGGGTCGTCCCGCTCGCCGCGCTCCAAGCCGCCCGGGTCCCACCGCCAGCACAGGACCCGCCTCCGTTTCCATACCTGGTGGACACCGACCCCTGGTCACTCGGCATCGAGTTGGAGGTGCGTTTGAACGACGAGGTGGTCTCCCGGCCGCCGTTCCAGACCACGTACTGGACGCCGGGCCAGCAAATGGCCCACCTGACCTGCAACGGCGCCCCCCTGCGAACGGGCGACCTGCTGGCCTCGGGGACCGTCTCGGGCCCGGAGCCACAGCAGCAGGGTTCGATCATGGAGCTCGCCTGGAATGGCACGTCACCGCTCACGCTGGCCGATGGCAGCACCCGGGCATGGCTCGACGACGGCGACACCGTCGCCATCTCGGCCTGGGCCCCCGGTGCTGGCGGCACCCGCATCGGCTGGGGCGAGGTCCGGGGCACGATCCACCCGGCGCTCCCGCTTGCCCCCGGGGCGGGGCCGGGAGCCCATGGCGCCTGAGTCCTCCCAGACGCTCGACCGGGGCCTGCACCTGTTGGAGGTGCTGGCCGACGACAGTCGAGGCGTCTCGGTGACGGATCTGGCGGCACGCCTCGGCGCCAGTCGCCCGTCCGTGTACCGGATGCTGGCCAGCCTCCAACGACACCACCTGGTGTGGCGCTCGGGGGACGGGCTGGTCCGCCTCGGCCCGGGGATCCTGGCGCTGGCCCGGGCGGCGACGCCGATATTGCGGGACGTGGCCACGCCATTGTTGCGGCGCCTCGCCGAGGAGGTCGGCGCCACTGCCCACCTCACCGTGGCCGACGCCGGTGCCGGTGAGGCTGTTGCCGTCGCCGTCGTCGAACCGTCCGGAACGGCCATCCATGTCGCCTATCGGGTCGGCTCCCGACACCCACTCGACCGGGGGGCAGGCGGCCGCGCCATCCTGATGGCCCGGCATGGTGCCAACGGTGGCTTTGTCGTCAGCCGCGGAGAGCTGGAGTCGGGAGCAACCGGCATCGCGGCCGCTGTCCACGGCGTCGCTGGCCTCGACGCCAGCGTTGGCATCGTGACCATCGGTGACGCCCTCGACGTGGCGGCTGCCGGCACGAAGGTGGTGGCAGCCGCAAAGGCCCTCGCCACCACACTTTTGATTACGCCCGCCGAGGATCGCCAACGTCCCCGGACGTGAACTGAGGGCGGAATATCGCGTTATGACGCGATATTCCGCCGCCAGTTTCCCGAACAGCCAGGAGGAAGTACCACCCTCGGGCGATGACATCGCCACGCGGCCGGAACTGTCGCCCTGAAATACGTACGATTGCACCGGCTCCCTTTGAGACGGGCCCGCGTCTTTTCCTTTACACCTAATGTTCGCACTCCCGTTAACTGGGATGCGTCTGCGTGTCATTTGTCCGGCTTAGCGTCTGCAGTAATGCGTGTGGCGATTGTTGCTGAGAGCTTCTTGCCCGAGATCAACGGGTTTACCAACTCGGTCCTTCTCGTCATCGAGCGGCTCGGCCGAACCGGTCTACCGGGTTTTTCCCTTCCCATGTACCGCTCGCTTTCAATCGGCATCCCGACGGGCCAGGGGCTGAACCAGCTCGAGGGTTTCAACCCGGACGTGGTCCACCTGGCCGCCCCACGCTGCTCGGGGCGGCCGGGATGCCCGCGCAGTGCTCGCAGCCAAACCTTCGCCGGCCGCTGCTGCCGCCCGCGCAGCCCCGCACCCCAACCTTCGCCGGCTGATTCTGATGTCGCCCTCGCCGAGGCCGCAGTCGTCGCCTGAGGTCGCCTTCGTGTTGCCCGGAGGGGGCAGCGCCGGCGCCTCTCAGGTCGGGATCCTGCGGAGCCTCGTCGAAGCGGGGATCTACCCGGACGTGCTGGTCGGGTGTTCTGTCGGCGCCCTCAACGCCGCCTTCTTCGCCCTCGACCCGACGCTGGAGCAGGTCGAGCGGATGGAGGGGCTGTGGCGGGGCCTCAAGCGGAGCAGCGTGTTCGGAACCCGGCGCAGCGGGGTGGTAGCCCGAGTGCTGACCCACCGGGACCATTTGTGGTCGCCGCGGACGCTGCGCGAAATGCTGGTCCGCTACTGCCCGGTCGATGATCTTGCCGACCTTCGCGTGCCAGTTGAGGTGGTTACCACCGACATCGACAACTCGGTCGCCCGCTGGTGGCGGACGGGCCCGGCCCGGGAGATCCTGTACGCCAGCGCCTGCCTGCCCGGCCTCCTGCCCCCGGCCATCCTGGACGGGCACCGCCACGTCGATGGCGGGGTGCTGGAGCCAGCGCCGGTCCGCCACGCCGTCGACCTCGACGCCAGCACCGTGATCGTCCTCGGCGAGATCGTCGGCCCCGAAGACGAGCCAGCACCGAAACTCTCCGCCCTTGACGTCCTGGTCCGCAGCTTCGCCGTCAGCCGGTACGCCCGCCTACCCGACCCGATGGGGCTGGCCCGAACGGGGCAGCGGGTGATCGTGGTGCCCGGAGCCAATACCGTTGGGGTGGGAATTACCGACTTCGGCCACACGGAGCGGTTCTTGGCTGAGGGATGCGAGCGCAGCCGGCGATTTCTGCGGGAAACCGGGATAGCGGGCATCGGCCGGATAGCGGGCATCGGCCGGGAGGGCATCGGCCGGGAGGGCATCGGCCGGGCGATCGCCGCACCGGCTCCGGCTCTGGCACCCGCACCGGTGGTGCGCGTCGCCGCCACGCGGGCGAACGAAGCACTCGCCGCGGGCGCCTGAACTTGCAGGCGCCGCGCCGACGGCGTCCACTCGCCTCCGAAACCGTCGCGTGCGGACATGGATCCTCAGTGCCGTGGCGCTTCTGCGTGCGTTGGGTCGAGGCAGTCCGGCTGGCGCTGAGCGACCTTGCGTCCCCGGGTGGCCCGAAAAGCTACCGCCGGGGGTCAGGTTTTCGGGCCACCCCAGCTCGCACCCGGTGAATCACCCGAGCCACCGCCCTCACCCGTCCCCCAAGCGCTCCTGAGCCAGCTCCTCGAACGCACGGAGGGTCCCCGGGTCCGCCAACGCCCCCCGGCTAGCCGCCTCGTCCGCCGGCGTGCCCAGCAGTATCCGCTTGACCGGAACCTCGAGCTTCTTGCCCGAGAGGGTCCGGGGGATACCCGCCACCGCGTGTACACGGTCGGGAACATGCCGAGGCGACAGCGACTCCCGTATCTCGCCCCGCAACCGCTGCTCGAGGCTCCCGTCCAGAACCACGCCCGGCGCCAGGACCACAAACAGCAGCAACTCCCCCGGCCCCCCCAGATCGTCCTCGAGGTGGACGACCAGGCTGTCAACCACCTCCGGCAGCGCCTCGACCACCGAGTAATACTCCGCCGTCCCAACCCGCACCCCGCCCCGGTTCAAGGTGGCGTCCGACCGCCCGCTGATCACGCAGGACCCCCGGGACGTGAAGGTGATCCAGTCCCCGTGCCGCCACACCCCCGGGTATTGCGAGAAATACGCCGCCCGATACCGGCTCCCATCCGAGTCTCCCCAGAATCCCACCGGCATCGACGGCATGGGCCGGGTCACCACCAACTCGCCGGTCTGGCCCACCGGACACGGCTGCCCATAGGCGTCGAACGCGGAAACCGCAGCGCCCAGGTACCGGCACGAGATCTCCCCGGCGTACACCGGCACCAGCGGGCAGCCCCCCACGAAAGCGGTGCACACGTCTGTCCCGCCGCTCACCGACGCCAGGTAGAGGTCCGAACCCACCGCCGAGTACACCCACCGAAAAGCCTCGGCCGGCAGTGGCGACCCCGTCGACCCCATCCCCCGCAACGCATCCAGCCGAGCCACCGCCGACGGCTCCACCCCCGCCTTCCGGCAGCTCATGAGGTAGGAGGCGCTGACCCCGAAGTAGGTCGTCCCCGTGTCCTCGGCCATCCGCCACAGGGCGCCCAGGTCGGGGTAGCCGGGGTTGCCGTCGAACAGCACGACCGCCGAGTCCACCAGGAGGCCCGACACCAGCAGGTTCCACATCATCCAGCCGGTGGTGCTGAACCAGAAGAACCGGTCACCCGCGCCCAAGTCGGCGTGCAACGCCAGCGCCTTCAAATGCTCCAACAGGATCCCGCCGTGGCCGTGCACGATGGGCTTCGGCAGTCCCGTGGTACCCGAGGAGTACAGCACGTACAGGGGGTGGTCGAAGGCCACGGGGGCGAACGCCAGCGGCCCCGCCTCGGCCGTCAGCTCCGACCAGCCCACGCAGCCCTCCCCCGCCGAGCCGCCGTCGAGGTAGGGCACCCACACCGTCGCCTCGACCGTCGGCAGGGCGGTCCGGATGGCGGCCACCTCGGCCCGCCGGTCCACCGCCACCGCCCCGTACCGGTATCCGTCGGCGCACAGCAGCAGCTTCGGGCCGATCTGCGAGAACCGGTCGACGACGCTGCGGGTCCCGAACTCGGGGGCGCACGACGACCACACCGCCCCGAGCGAGGCCGTCGCCAGAAACGCCACCAGCGTCTCGGGAATGTTCGGCAGGTAGGCCGCCACCCGATCGCCCGCCCCAACCCCCAACGCCTCGAACCCCCGTCGGGCCCGGGCCACCTGGTCGGCCAGCTCGGCCCGGGTCCAAGTCAGCGGCCCCCGGGTCTGGCTGCGGGCCTCCACCGCTACCGCCGCCTGCCCCGGCCGGGCCCGCAGGGCGTACTCGGCGTAGTTCAGCCGGGCCCCCGGGCACCACCGAGCCCCGGGCATCGCCTCGCCCGCGAGCACCGGCGCCGGCCGCTCCCGCCCCACCTCGAAGTACTCCCAGATCGAGCCCCAGAACCCCTCCAGATCCTCGACCGACCACCGCCACAGATCGTCGTAGGACTCGAAGCGCCCCAGCCAGTCGAGGTAGGCGCCGATGCGGCTGCGCCCCCGGATGTCGGCTGGGGGCGACCAGAGCGCCTCCGCCCCTCTCACCACAACACCCGAGGGAAAAATACGCCCGCTCCCCCGCCACCGCCCCGCCGAGCGCCCCCGGCCGTCGCCTGACCGCCCCGCCGAGCGCCCCAGGCCGTCGCCTGACCGGGTGACGGGTCGGCCCGGGCCACCCCCTGATCGATCGGACGGGCGGTCATGGCTCCTCGATCCGTCCGTGGGCCGAACACGTCGCCTCGACCCGAACCGGCGTCACCCTCACGGTCATCCGCCGCCCGCAAGACGGGCAGAACCGGGGCGGGTCGAGCGGCCGCCGACACCCGCCGCAACTCGCCTGCGGCCGCCCGCACCCCACGCAGAACAGCGGGTCTGAGCGTCCCACCAGTCTCGGCGGGTCAGCCAACCGTGCGCCGCACCGGCATGGCCAGGTCGGACAGCATTTGCAGGTCCTGGGCCGGGTCTCGCCCGAGCGTCGTCAGGTAGTTGCCGATGATGAGAGCATTGACCCCGGCGGTCATCCCCAGAACTTGCAGGTCGCGCAGCGTGACCTCGCGGCCACCGGCATATCGCAGGATCACCTCGGGGAGCGCCAGGCGCAACAGGGCGATCCACCGCAGCGCCTCCAGCGGATCCAACAGCGGGCGGCCACCCAGGGGCGTGCCGGGGCGGGGATTCAAGAAGTTGACCGGGACCTCGACGGGGTCGACGGTCCGTAGCTGCTCGAGCAGCTCCACCCGCTGAGCGGCAGATTCGCCCATACCCAGCAGGACACCGCAGCACAGCTGCATGCCGGCGGCGCGGACGCGGAGGCAGGTGTCGAAGCGTTCCTCCCAGGTGTGGGTGGTGACGATCTGGCCGAAAAAGGACCGAGCTGTTTCCAGGTTGTGGTTGTACCGGTGGACTCCGGCCGCGGCCAGACGTTGGGCCTGGTCGGTGGAGAGGATGCCGGCGCTGACGGCCACGTTGAGGCCGGTCTCCGCTCGCACCGCGGCGGTTGCCGCCAGCACCTGCGACATGATCCGCTCGTCGGGGCCTCGTACCGCCAGCACGATGCAGAACTCGGATGCCCCGAGAGCCGCCGTCTCCCGGGCCGCCGCCACCACCTCGACCGGATCGAGAAACGGCGTCGCCTTCACTGGGGTCGGAAACTTGGCCGACTGGCTGCAGAAGTGGCAGTCCTCCGGGCAGCCGCCGGTCTTGGCCGACAGGATGCCCTCCACCTCGACCTCAGGCCCGCAGCGAGCCAGCCGGACCTCATGCGCCAGGGCCGCCAGGGCCGGTACCGACTCCACCGGCAACGCCGCCAGCGCCGCCAGTTCGTCGCCCGAGAGATCGCGCTCCTCGTCGAACAGGGCCGCCGACGCCGACGCCAGCAGCTCGCGGGGCGACGTCCACGCGCTCGCTGTCATGGGTATCCGCGTGGACTCGCGTTACGCGCCACTCCGCAGCCCTCGATCGGGCTCAGTAACCCTTGGGCACGTAGCCGCCGCGACCCATGGAGATGCTCAGCTCCATGTCTTCCTCCTCGTCGACACCACCACGGACCTCCGTCACCCAAGCAAGGCGATCCTTGACGATGCGCTCGATGCCCGCCTTCAAGGTGGAGGTGCTGACCGCGCAAGAACTGCAGGCGCCCTGCAACCTGACCTCGACGATGCCCTCTCGGGTATCCACAGAGACCAGCAACAGATCGCCGCCATCGGCCTGCACGGCCGGTCGGATGAGCTCGATCAGGCTCGTCAGATCCTTCACCCGCTGCTCGGTCTCCTCGTCCTGGACCGCAGTTCCGTTGACCGCGTTCCCCGGCTCCGGCGTCCCGTTCTCATCACCCATGGCACACCCTCCTCACCAGCCATGCTGCCATGTAGCGGGGCATTTTCCCAACCCCTGGATAGTGTGCGGCACATGGACGAGTCGCCCGTCATGCATGGAGCCGAGCCGTTTTCCGCCCCCGGCGGGCCGCACGGGGCGTTGGTCCTCCACGGCTTCACAGGGACGCCGCAGTCGATGCGCAGCCTGGCCGAGGCGCTGGCGGCGGCCGGCTTCGCCGTTGACCTTCCCCTCCTGCCCGGTCACGGCACGAGCGCAGAGGACATGGCGACCACCGGCTGGGCCGATTGGTCAGCGGCGGCCGAGGCGGCGTACGAGAAGCTGGCCGCCAGCTGTGACCGCGTCGTGGTGGCCGGGCTGTCGATGGGCGGCACGCTCACCGCGTGGCTCGCCAGCCGCCACTCCGAGATCGCCGGAATTGCGGTCATCAACGGACTCATCGACCCCATTGCCCCCGAGGCCCGCCAGGTGCTCGACATCATGCTGGCCCAGGGCGTCCTCGAGGTCCCGGGCATCGGAAGCGACATCGCCAAACCGGGCAGCAAGGAGTTGTCGTACGGCACGACCCCGGTGGCGACCACCAAGGCGCTGATGGACAGCGTCGAGGGGCTGGCCGGCGAGTGGGCAAAGATCACCTCACCGGTGCTGATCTTCAACAGCCCCCAGGACCACGTGGTGCCGCCTTCCTCGAGCGACACGCTGGCGGCGGCGGTGAAGGGGCCCGTCGAGCGCATCACCTTGGCCCGCAGCTACCACGTGGCCACGTTGGACTACGACCAAGACCTCATTGAGCGGGAGACGGTCGCGTTCGCCAAGCGGGTCACTGCGGGCTAGGGCAGGGGCCCGCGGGTCGCTCGGCTGGGCCGGGGATGCGCGGTGCCTGGGCGTCGACGTTGCGCGGCGACAACTCGGGACATCGGCCACAGAGGGGCACCAAAGCGAACCAACAGGTGAGCTCGTTGGGGACATGGCCCTGGTCGAAGGTCATTCTTGGCCGCGTTCGGTGAAGTTGGGATGCGAAATTGCTGTGCAGGTGCAGCTGGCGCGGTCAGGTTCACGGATCGCGGTCAAGTTCAGCCGATGCGGTTCTCGAAACACCCGCTTCGCGCGACGCCCTGCCGATGAGGCGGCTACAGCAGACCCAAGGCGGCCGCGCAGGCCGGCCACTGGCCCCAGCCCGAAAGGGATTGGTCCTTCATAGCGGCCTCGTCCTGCATCGACGGCGGCTCCTGGTCAGGCCGGCCCGGGTAGCCGAGCCCGGTCCAGGTCGACTGGCTGAACTGGTAGGCACCGAAAAAGCCGTTGCCGGTGTTCTCTTGGTAGTTGCCGCTCGACTCGCACATGCGCAGCGACAACCACACCCCACCTGCACCGCCGCTGGCAGCGGGACCGCCAGTTGAGCCACTGCCGCCGGAATTCGTCGCTACCGGGGTGGCGATCGGCAGGCCGCCAGCCTGGTTGACGACCGAGAGCAATCCGTTGTTGACCGGAAGACCCTGGGGATTGGGGGCCGCCGGCTTCGCAGAGGCGGCAGAGGCGGCGGCAGAGGCGGCGGAGGCGGCCTGGGCGGCTGAGGCGGCGGCTGCCTCTTGGGCCGCGGCTGCCTGCTGGGCTGCGGTGATCTGCGCTTGCAGGCTCTCCAACTGCCCCTGGGCGGCGGTCGCCACCGAGACCGCGTTTGCCCGGAGTGCGGAGAGGTTATTGGCTGCGTCCACGTTGGCCTGCTGCGCAGCGCGCATCGCCACCTGCTGGGACTGCAGCTGGACCTCGAGCTGGCGGAGCTGGTCCCCCGTGTCGGTGAGGTCGCCCGACGCGATCTGCTCGTACTCCCGGTTGACGGTGACATCGCCTGCTTGCACCGAGGTCATCAGGTTGACCGGGATGTCGCCGACCATGTAGGCCTGGATCGCCTGGTTGACCAGGACCGTGCGGTTGGCCTGCACGGATTGCACCGTGGCGTTGTACTGGTTGCCCACCGCCACCAAGCGGGCCGAGGTGGCACCCACCTGCAAACGGGCCTGGTCGAGGTCCTGGGTCAGTTGGTGGACCCGCCCGGCTGCGGCGTCGACCTTGGCCGTGAGGGCCGACAGGCTCGCCTGAGCCGGGCTGGGCTGGTCAGCAGCGGCCGGGGAGAGGCTCGCCACCGGCACCACGAGCGCGGCCAACAACAACAGCGCGATGGGTGTCTTGCGAGTGACGGCTGCCGACCGTCGTCGGCCGCTACACCCCAGTACCGTCCTGGCTTCCACCGTTGAAGACTCTCCGGCTAACGCCACAACCGGGCGACCGTACTCAACGCAACAATCGGCGCGCAATACCGCATGAAATATTCAAAGCGCGGTACCAGCTCGGTCCAGGGCCGCGCACCTGGCCCTCGATGGTGTTCTGGGACGCGATTCTGGAGGCTGCAGGCCCTCGCGGGAGCGGCCGCAACCTACGCAGCCCCGGAGGTTGGAAGGCCGAACGCGAACGCCCCTCGAGCCCTGAGCCACCCAGCGCAGCGCAGCCCTGAGCCCGGAAAACAGAGTGCCGGAACAGAGTGCCGGAACAGTGTGCCGGCGGACCGGAACCGCCAGGCCCCGGTCCGTCGAACCGCCGTCTCTCAGGAGGCTGCAGGCTCCTCTGCAGCCGGCGCGCCTGCCGCGGCCGCCCCGGCCGGCGGCTGCAGGACTGCCTCGGCCTCGATCGTGACCTGCACCTTGTCTCCGACTACGACGCCGACACCGTCGGGAAGCGGCATGTTGAACTCGATCCCGAACTCCTTCCGGCTGATCTCGGTCGTGGCGGTGAATCCTGCCCGCACCCCGCCGAAGGGATCGGGGCCGAAGCCGTTGACCTCGACGTTGAGTTGTACGGACTTGGTGACGCCGTGCAGGGTGAGATCGCCCGTGACCACGTAACCGTCTCGGCCGGCGGCCACGCTGGTCGACTGGAACGTCATCTTCGGATGTGTGTCCACGTCGAAGAAGTCCGCGCTACGGAGGTGGCCGTCCCGATTGGCGTCGTTGGTGTCGATGGAGCTGAGGTCGACGGTGGCAGTGACGCTGGACTGCGCTGGGTCAGTGGCGGTAACGATCTGGCCCTCGAAGGTCCCGAACCGGCCGCGGACCTTGCTCACCATCATGTGACGAACGCTGAAGGAGACCTCGCTGTGAACCGGATCGATGTTCCAAACCCCGGCCTGATAGCCCGAAATGGTCGAGCTGTTGATAGTGGTGCTCATCGCCATTTTCCTCCTCGATCGTTGGTCAACCGTGATGGTTGAACTCTCAACCTACTCTACGTCGGGATCGTTGAAAAGTCAACTACCCATCGCTACTCTTGATGTCGTGACCACAACACCTGCCGCCCAGCCCCGTTGGCTGACGGACGACGAACAGGGATCGTGGCGCGCCTTCATCGATGCTATTCGTCTGTTTACCAGCCAGATCGACCGTGAGTTGCAACGCCAGAGCGGCCTTAACCTGGCCTACTTCGAGATCTTGGTGACCCTGTCGGAGGCTCCCGAGCGCACCATGCGGATGAGTGAGCTCGCCGACCTCACCCTGACATCGCGTAGCCGGCTGTCTCATGCTGTGGCCCGGCTCGAAGAAGCCGGTTTGGTAGGGCGCCACTCATGTGCGTCAGATCGCCGCGGCTCCTATGCGGTGCTGACCGACGAGGGTTTGAAGGTCTTGGCCGGCGCTGCCCAGGGCCATGTGGAGGCGGTGCGCCAGAACCTTTTCGACGTGCTGAGCCCGGCACAGGTGCAGACACTCGGTGAGATCAGCGCTGTCTTGCGCGATGCGCTGCACCGCCACCTGGCCAGTGGGAACGGGGATGGCGATCCCGCCCCTGGTTGCCCGTCCATGGACATGACGGGCCGCCACGACACCGCCAACCCGAGCACCGCCGAGGCCAACCCGGGCGGCGCCGAGACGAGCGGCCCAACAGCCGAGACGAGCACCCCGCAGGGGGTCTGAAAGGCGGCCAAACGCCTCCGAACACCCTCGTCACCACTCACCAGCGGCTGGGGCTACCGTCGAGGAATGCGCGGGAGCGAGCCGTCCCTGGCCCGAGCGGGGGCCGTGTTGGCGGAGGCGTCGGCCGTCGTCGCCCTTACCGGTGCCGGCATCTCCACCGACTCTGGCATCCCGGATTTCCGGGGCCCGCAAGGGGTGTGGACGAAGGATCCGGATGC
>JBOGGN010000298.1:0-4804 GCA_050744165.1 Acidimicrobiales bacterium
ACAGCGGCCTGTTCCTCGTCTCGGGATTGGTTTTGCTCGCGACGACATACTTACTCTTCCGCAGCTCCAGCGGGGTAGACCTTATCGTCCCGGGCGGACCGGGCGCGCCCCCCGAAGCTGTCCGCCGGGTAGAGCAGGCGTACGCCGCTGCCATTCAACGCCACACCTACGACCTCCACCAGGGGCTCATCCAATCCGGGATCGCGCTAGCCATCATGACCGCGGTCTCGATCGCGCTCGGCTGGCTGGTCGCGGGGCGGGTCCTACGCCCCCTACGCGTCATGACGGCGACCACGCGGCAGATCTCCGAGCGCAACCTGAACGAGCGCCTGGCGCTCTCGGGACCCCGAGACGAGTTGAAGGACCTCGCCGACACCGTCGACAGTCTCCTCGCCCGGCTCGAAACCCACGTCGGCGAACAGCAAAGGTTTGCGGCCAACGCCTCTCACGAGCTGCGTACCCCCCTAGCGATCACCCAGACGCTTCTCGACGTCGCGCGCAACGATCCGAACCGTGACAACGGCGAGCTGGTCGACCGCCTCCACCACCTCAATTCCCGAGCGATCGACCTCACTGAAGCGTTGCTCCTGCTCAGCCGGACCGGCCAGAAATCCTTCACGCCGAAATACCTTGATCTATCCCTCATAGCCGAAGAAGCCACCGATACGCTTCTCCCCCTCGCCGAGAAGCACGGCATCACCCTCGAGACCTCCGGCGAGATGACCCCCACCATCGGATCAGAGACACTCCTGCTGCAGATGACGACCAACCTCGTACACAACGCCATCGTCCACAACCTTCCTCGACGTGGCGCCGTTTGGGTTATAACCAGCGTTCACCCGAGTTATGTGGAGCTCACGGTGGAGAACACCGGGGAGATCCTTGCCCCGCAGTTGATTTCCACGCTTGCCGAGCCGTTTCAGCGTGGCGCGGAACGCACACACTCCGACCACCCAGGCGTGGGCCTCGGCCTGGCAATCGTCAACAGCGTCGCACAAGCACACGACGGAACCCTCACCCTCACCCCACGGGCCGCTGGCGGGCTCCGCGTCACAGTGCAACTCCCCGCCGCTCCATCGCACGCCGGTAGATAACGATCTGAGATCATTGCCGCAGGGAGCGAACGGTCAACCCGTGTGCGACCCGCAGGTCATGTGGCGTAGATGTCGCCGCCTGTAGAGAGGCTGGCTTGGCCGGGAAGGTTGGCTTTCAGAGCGCGAGCGGCACCGGCGAGCGCGGGTTCCGGCAAGTAGAGATCACGGTGGTGGGTGATGGTCGCCTCCACGTTCTCGCCGTCCTCCCCAGCCTCGGGGCGACTCTCGGCGACCTCGACAGCGCCTGGCTGATGCGTCAACGGCTACATCAACGCCG
The DNA here is from genome assembly GCA_050744165.1 of Acidimicrobiales bacterium. Classification (GTDB taxonomy): domain Bacteria; phylum Actinomycetota; class Acidimicrobiia; order Acidimicrobiales; family Palsa-688; genus JBOGGN01. Next base: position 1,372 of record JBOGGN010000298.1, read on the forward strand.
AGCCGGGCTGCCCACGGATCACTCCGGTGATGAACCCCGTTCTCGGAGATCATCATCGCCCTCTACAGGAACGACGCGGGTAGCCACGGCCGTCCGCACAGCCATCGGAGTCGCCGATGTTCCCGCCAACCTGCCAGTTATCCTCTCCGCCGAAGTCGAGATCGCTGTACCGAAGGGGTTAGCACTTTGGGTAGGCAGTTCGCACGACCCGTGCCTCAGCCGCGAATGGCAGCGTACGGACCGCTCGCCCCGGGCCACCGTGCATATGTTGCGTACGCGCCGGCTGAGTAGGTCTCCACAAACGCACAAGCCGCCGACCAAAACATGCTGGTCAGCGGCCTGTACATACGCAAGAAGGCGCGAAAACCGCCTATACTTGCCTTGGTGACGGGGGTTGCCCCTCACGCCTCAGCGACGCCAAACAGGCTGGTCGACGGGCCTGCATAGGACAGTGCATACGCAGGCTGCCTACACAACGATGGCGGTTCAGGTCGAGGGTCTCCAGAAACTCGATGTGGCTGCGACCTTCGGGTTCGGCAGCCGATCCGCCGGCGCATCCGGAACTGGAGCCCCGGAGCCCGACTCGGCACCTCGGACGATGGACGACCTTGGCCGATGCCGAAGGCAACGAATTCGATTTGGTTGCAACGACACCGGGAACCCACCACGCAGCTGCATCCGCGCTGGTCGTACTCAGGCGTGGCCGTCTCAACCCTTACACGAGACCACCGCCATGACCAGACATCGGGTGGTTGGCTAGGCCGTGAGTTTTGGCTGCAGGCCGAGGACCGCGTCGACGTCATTGCGCAGGGCCGGACTCCACCCTGCTTCGGCGGTGAGAAGCTCGATGAGGCCCTGGACCTCATGGGAGGAGTTCCCGACCGTCCCGCGGTACTTGCTGCGGGACACCGCCCGCAGGATGAACGTCAGCACGAACCGCGGGGCGCGGCTGAGCTGGTTCTTGTTGCCCGGGTACGGTTTCTCTCCGAGGCCGCGAAGGATCGAGAATCCGGCGCGCAACCCCTTGGCACCGACCTTGGCCTCCGCCCAGGTCGCACCGCGCCTGTGGCGCATTCCAGTGCCGGTCACGCTCTCCATAGCAACGGTCAAGGGCGTCTGGGAGCGCAGCCAGCGCGCCATATCGGTCTCCAGCTTCGACGGCATGCCTGCAGCCTCAAACAGGTCGACCCAGCGCTGGTCGCCTTGCATGGCCTTGGTTTTGGGGATCGTCAGGTCGAGCTTGCCCTCTTCGTCCAGCGTTGACAGTACGGCGGCCATGCCGAAGGTGGTGCGGTCCGCGCCCACGGCAGCTCGCAGTCGTTCGCCGGCGGGAGTGACGAACATGAAGTGCACACACCGAGCCTGGCTGCGCCCGAGAACGGGAACAAGTTCGTCGACTTGATGCGCGAGCACGGTGACGATGACCAGATCGAACGGCTCGTTCCGGAACCTGTCAAGGCCTTTGAGACAAGTGCTTACGATTTCTTCTGTGCGTTGTTCTGGATCGTCGGCTTGTTGATCCACGCGGCGGTGGGCAGTTTGGGTGGGCTGGGCCGGCGGTTCCTGAACCGGCACGGGTTGGCGGCGTAGGCGGCGTCGAGGACCTCGGCCCGGCGGGCGCGGATCTCGGTGGCGGTGCCGTAGTGGACGGAGGCGGCCGTGTGCAGGCCGATCCCGGAGTGACGATGCTCGTGGTTGTAGTACGTGAAGAACGTTTCGCAGAAGGCGCGGGCGTCTTCGATCGAGCCGAACCGGGCGGGGAACGCCGGGCAGTACTTGAGCGTTTTGTTGACCGCCTCGCTGTAGGGGTTGTCGTTGCTCACATGCGGACGGCTGTGGGTGCGGCCGACGCCGAGGTCGCTGAGCAGCTCGGCGACCCCTTTGGAAGTCATCGACGTGCCCCGATCGGCGTGGATGTTCAACTGGCCCTTGGTCACCGCCTGGGCGCTGAGCGCGGCGGTGATGAACTCCTCGGCGAGCTCGGCGGTCTCGGTGGTGGCGACCATCCAGCCGACGACGTAACGGGAGAAGATGTCGATCGCGACGAAGCAGTCGAACCACACGCCCTTGTCGGGGCCCCGCAGTTTGGTGATGTCCCAGGACCAGCACATGTTCGGGCGGTCGGCCATCAGCTCGGGCCGGGCACGGGTCGGGTGCTTGGCCTGGGCTCTGCGTTCGCGGACCTCATCGCAGGCCCGGAGGACCCGGTACATGGTGGAGATCGACGCCAGATATCGGCCTTCGTCGAGCGCGATCGCCCACACCTGGGCGGGCGCCAGGTCGACGAAGCGGGGCGAGCGCAACAAGGCGAGCAGCTCCGCGGTCTCGGTCTCGGTGAGCTTGTTCGACGGCGTGTCACGGGGCCGGGACGGGCCGAGGGTGGGCGGCCGGCAGCGCCGGTAGTGCGTCGCCCGGCTCTTGCCCGACGCCCGACAGGCGCCGGCGGTCCCGATCAACGGTTCGAGTTCGGCGAAGCAGGCCTCGATCACGGCTTCGGCTTCTACTCGTCCTGCGCGCTCTCGGCAAGCATCTCCAAGAGCGCGTGAGCTTTTCCCGCGATTTCCAGCGCCAACTTGTGCTTCGCCAGCTCCGATTCGAGACGGTCGATCTTGCGGGTCGCCTTCGCCAGCGCCGCCGCATCCGGCGACGCCTTCGGCCGGTTCGCCTTGGCGAGGCTGGAGTGGGTCGCCGCGTCACGCGTCCGACGCCACTCGACGATGTGGGAGGAGTAGAGGCCCTCCCGGCGCAGGAGGGCGCCTTTGTCGCCGTCGCCGACGCACGCGTCGTACGCGGCGACGATCGCCAGCTTGTACTCGGCGGTGAACGTCCGTCGCCGAGGCTTTTCGGGCAAGGCGGAGCCGTCTTCGGCCATCGCCTCATCATGGGCGCGTTGCATCAACGGGGTTGGCATAGTCATCGCTGTCTACCTGGTCCGGTCTCGCCCTTGAGGGATGGGGGACTATCTCGGGTGTCTCAGGTCATGCTGACAGAAAGGGATGCCGTCCTCGCAGCCTCGGTGAATACTGAGGCCTGGGGGAGTCAAGCGGGAGCTAGAGATCTGACGAATGCACTGGCCTGGTACCTGACCTTCTCAGCCGATGACGCTCCCTCAGCAATGGAAGGAGGGGCTCGTTCGGCCAAGGAGATGCAAACGGCGGACTTTGGTCCCCGCCAGTCGCCGGTAAGGGGCCACTCCGACGAAGAGGATGATGGCGGCGGCTGGCCGATCGGGAACGACAACCGTTGGCGGGCCTTCCGGTTCTGGGCTTGCTCGCTAGGATTCGCGTGGGTGGATCCGAACGGGAACCTAGTGCCTGACCCAACGCCCGCCGTTCGGGATGCTCTTCCGCTAACTCTTAGCAAGTCTTCGGAGCTCGAAGCCCGCGACTTCGTCGAACGGCTGGGCGACGCACTGCCGGTCCTCGACACCGGT
>JBOGGN010000299.1:0-4529 GCA_050744165.1 Acidimicrobiales bacterium
GCAGGGGGTGGGCCAAGGGCGCCGGCACCTGAGCGCTGCATGCTGCCGCCAAAAGCGCAACCAGCAGCGGCGCCAGGAGCGCCGCCAGCAGCCCAGCCCGCACGCCGGGCACCGGCCCTCTGAGGGACACGAGCGCCGCCACCACGCCGGACACGCGCCCTCTGAGGGACGTGAGCCGGGCCACAGCGGGGTATTTTCCCACCTGGGGTTCCAACTAGGGCACCATGGGCCCCCATGACCTGGCGGTTGCGGGACGTGGTGTGGTCGGCGGGGGTGCTGGGGCGGTCGGGCCTGATGGGCCCCTGGCTGCCCGACCAGCTGCTGGGGATGGGCCTGTCGCTGGCCCGCTACGGGCCGTCGGTCGCCGCCCACTACGCCGTGGGCGCCGCCCGGTCGAGCCGGCAGGCGGCGGTGATCGACGAGGCCGGGACGCTCAGCTTCGGCGAGCTCGACGACCGGACCACCAAGGTGGCCGACGGGCTGGCCCGGGCCGGGGTGGTCGAGGGCGACCGGGTGGCGGTGCTGTGCCGCAACCACCGGGGCTTCGTCCAGGCCACCGTGGGGCTGTCCAAGCTGGGGGCCACGGCCGTGTTCTTGAACACCGGGCTGGCGCCGCCGCAGTTGGCCGAGGTGGTGTTCCGGGAAGGGTGCGCCGCGGTGATCGTCGACGAGGACCTGCTGACCGCCGCCGGCCTCATGCGGCCCCGGGTGGTGCGCATCCTGAGCGAGAGTGTCGAGGCCATGGCCACCCGGCCGGGCCGGTGCCTGCCGCCGGTGCCCGACCACTCGGGCGGCCAGACGATCCTCACCTCGGGCACCACCGGCACGCCGAAGGGCGCCCGACTCGCCGGCCCCAGCCAGGTGGGCCCGCTGCTCGGCATCCTGGCGGCGGTCCCGCTGCGGCGGCGGGACGTGGTGTACGTGGCGCCGCCGCTCTATCACGCCTGGGGGTTCTTCCACCTGGTCCTCGCCGGGGTGGTGGGGGAGACGGTGGTGCTGCGGCGGCGTTTCGACCCCGAAGCCACGCTGGCCCTGATCCAGGAGCACCGGGTGACGGCCCTGGCGGTGGTGCCGGTGATGCTGCAGCGCCTCCTCGACCTGCCCGAGGCCACCCGCGCCGCCTACGACACCTCCTCGCTGCGGGTCGTCGTGTCCAGCGGCGCACCGCTGCCCGGCGACCTGGCGACGCGCTTCATGGACACCTTCGGCGACGTGCTCTACAACCTTTTCGGCTCGACCGAGGTGGCCTGGGCCACCGTGGCCAGCCCCGCGGACCTGCGGGCGGCGCCGTCGACTGCCGGGCGGCCGCCGCGGGGCACGGTGGTGCGCCTCGTCGGAGACGACGGAGCCGAGGTGGGGACGGGCGCCGTCGGCCGGATTCTGGTGGAAAATGGCCTCGCCTTCGCCGGCTACACCACCGGGGGGTCAAAACCCGTCCTCGACGGCCTCATGGGGACGGGCGACCTGGGGCGTTTCAATGACGCCGGACTGCTTTTCGTCGAAGGCCGAGAGGACGACATGATCGTGTCCGGGGGCGAGAACGTCTACCCCGGGGAGGTCGAAAACCTCCTCCTCACCCACCCCGGCGTCGCCGAAGCCTGCGTGGTGGGCGTGGCCGACCCCGAGTGGGGCCAGCGGCTGCGGGCCTACGTGGTGCCCCGGGCCGGGGTGAGCGGTGCCCCCGCGGGCGTGCCGACTGCGGAGGCACTGCAGGACTTCGTGCGGGGCCGGCTGGCCCGTTACCAGGTGCCCCGCGACCTGGTCTTCGTCCAGGAACTGCCCTACACCACCACCGGCAAGGTTCTGCGCCGGGTACTTGCGGAGGAAAGGGTCACGAAAGGACCAATCTCGAGCGTCTAGAGTCTTGAGGCGTTGTGGGGGGCTTGGTTGGGCATAAGTGGTGGTTGACGGTTGTGGTGGCCGTAGGCTTGGTGGCTGCGGTCGCCGTACCTGCCTTCGGTGTCGGCGTGCGGGCGACCGACGACGCCACGCCCGATGTCGCCGCGGCCGCGCCCCATGTCGGTACCGACATCTCCTGGCCGCAGTGCAGCGGTGCCCTCCCGGCGTCACCCGACTTCGGCATCGTGGGGGCCAACGACGGGCGGCCGGACACCGTCAACCCCTGCTTCGTCGCCCAAGACCGCTGGGCCAGCGCGTCGGGACTGGTGATGTTCTACATGAACACGGCTAACCCCGGCGTGGCCGCCTCCCAGGCCTTCGCCTACGGCTACAGCGCCGCCCAATACGCCTACCAGTACGCCAACCGGCACGTGAACGCGGGGCCGACTCACGTGTGGTGGCTCGACGTGGAGACGGCCAACTCCTGGGACGGCTCGACCACCGCCAACACGCTGGACATCGAGGGTTCGCTCTCCTTCTTCGCCAACAACAAGGTGCCGGTGGGCGTCTACTCCACCACCTACCAGTGGGGGGTCATCACCGGCGGGGCCCGCATCCCGGGGATCCTCAACTGGGTCGCCGGGGCCTACGGTGCCGCCGACGTCGGGGGGTACTGCTCGCCGGCGCACTCCTTCAGCGGCGGCCCGGTCTACATGGCCCAGTACACCACGGTGTTCGACTACGACCTGCTGTGCCCCGGGATGACGCTGCCCCAGCCGAAGGGGCCCCCGCCCAACCTGCTGGCCACCCTTCTGCAGTCACTCGCCCTGTTCCTGAAGACGTTGTAGGAGGCGGGAAAAGGCCTCGCCCCGGAATGCATCCGGGCGACCTGGGGTTTGCCAGCCCCGTGCGCACCAGTGTGAAAGATGCGGCCGTCATGCACCGGCGCCGCTGGGCCAGCCTCGCCGTGGTGTGCGTGAGCCTGATGGTGATCAGCCTCGACAACACCATCTTGAACGTGGCCATCCCCACCTTGAGCCGGACCCTCAACGCGGGGACCAGCTCGCTGCAGTGGATCGTCGACATCTACGTGCTGGTCTTCGCGGGGTTGCTGCTAACGGCGGGGTCGTTGGGGGATCGTTTCGGCCGGTACAAGTCGCTGACGTTCGGGCTCATCATCTTCGGCACCGGGTCGGTGGCCTCGGCGCTGTCCGGCTCGACTGCCGTGCTGATCGGGACCCGGGCGTTCATGGGGATCGGCGGGGCGTTCATCATGCCCGCCACCTTGTCCATCATCACCAACGTGTTCACCACCCCGTCGGAGCGGGCCAAGGCCATCGGCATCTGGGCCGGGGTGGCGGCGCTCGGGGTGGGGATCGGGCCGGTGACCGGCGGTTTCCTGCTCGACCACTTCTACTGGGGCTCGGTCTTCTTCGTGAACGTGCCCATCGTGGCGCTGGCCCTGATCGGCGGCTGGTTCCTCGTGCCCGAGTCCAAGGACCCGAGCGCCCCCCGCCTCGACCCGGTGGGCGCGGTGCTGTCGATCGCGGGTCTGGCGGCGGTGCTGTGGGCCGTCATCGAGGCGCCCGTCGACGGCTGGGGGTCGCTCTCGGTGGTGATCGGCCTGGCCGCCGGTGTCGCCCTGCTCGGGGCTTTCGTCCGCTGGGAGCTCTCCTACTCCAGCCCCATGCTCGACATGCGGTTCTTCAAGAACGCCCGATTCACGGCGGCCAGCGTCGCCATCGCCTTGGCGTTTCTGGCCCTGTTCGGATCCATGTTCGTGCTCACCCAGTACCTGCAGCTGGACCACGGGTACAGCCCTCTCAAGGCGGGGGCGCTCCTCATCCCGATGTCGGTGGCGATGATGGTGACCGCCCCGTCGTCGGCCTTCGTGGTCGAGCGCTGGGGCAACAAGCTCGTGGTTGGCGTCGGCCTCCTGGTGGTGGCGTTGGGGCTGAGCGCCTTCGGGTGGCTCGGTTCGGGCGCCGCGCTGGGGGAGATCGTCGGGGCGACGGTCATCATGGGGGCCGGGTTCGGGTTCGTGATGGCGCCGGCGACCGACTCGATCATGGGGTCACTTCCCCGAGCCAAGGCGGGGGTGGGGTCGGCGATGAACGACACCACTCGCCAGACCGGTGGTGCCGTCGGGGTGGCGGTGCTCGGGTCGGTGCTGGCGTCGAAGTTTCGGTCCTCGATGACCGCGGGGGCTAAGGCGGCGCACATTCCCAGCTCCCTGGCCCATGCCTCGCGTTCGGGCATCGCGGCGGCCCTGAAGGTGGCCCACACGCCGGCCGGGCAGCCCTTTGCCGGGGCGCTGACCTCGGTGGGGCGCCACAGCTTCATCCTGGCGTTCCACCTGGCGGCGGTGGCGGGAACCGTCGTCATCGTGGTGGCCGCGGTCTCGGTGTTCAAGTGGTTGCCGGCTTGGGCTCGGGACGACGTCTCGCTTGAAGCGGTCGCCGGCGCCGGAGGGGTTGGGGCTGTCAACGGCGCCGGCGCCGGCGCTGGGGCCTTCGAGGTCGCCGAGGCCGGGGCGGTCGCCCAAGCCGCCGAGGTCGCCGAGGCCGGGGCGGTCGCCCCGATGGCGACCGCTTTCGTCGCTGAGGGCCGAGAAGCGTCTGACGGCAGCGTGGTCGTAGGTGCCGGCATCCTGGTTGGCGACTCGGTGGTGATGCCGGACGGGACAGGGT